>JBQCJC010000159.1:0-5312 GCA_051953135.1 Thermoanaerobaculia bacterium
CTGGAAAACACGTTTCGCGCGGTGAACATCGGCATGGCGAACGAGATGGCGCGGCTGTGTTACGCGCTGAACATCGATACGTGGGAAGTGATTCGCGCGGCGGCGACGAAGCCGTTTGGGTTCATGGCGTTTTATCCGGGGCCGGGCATCGGCGGGCATTGCATTCCGCTCGATCCGTTCTATCTCACCTGGAAAGCGGCGGAGCACGGCGTGTGGGCGCGCTTCATCGAGCTCGCCGGCGAAGTGAACACGTCGATGCCGCGCTTCGTCGTCGCGAAAGTCGCGGAAGCGGTGAATGAGGATCGCAAGTCGATCGTCGGCGCGAAGGTACTGGTGCTCGGACTCTCGTACAAAGCAGACATCGATGACGATCGCGAATCGCCTTCGTTCGAATTGATCGAGTTGCTGCAGGAGCGCGGCGCCGAAGTGTCGTACTGCGATCCGTACGTGCCGTTCGCGCGGCGCACGCGCAAGTACGATCTGCGGATGGAATCGGTTCCGTGCACGGCGGAGGAGTTTGCGAAGTACGACGCGGTGCTCGTCTCGACGGCCCACTCGCAATTCAAGGACGCGGCGCTGTACGAAAACGTGCGCCTCGTGATCGATACGCGTAACATCGTCCATCCCACCGCGGGCGCGACCACGCGCATCGTCCGCGCGTGATCGAACAACAGCATGGCTCGTAAGAAAGCGCTCATCACCGGCATCACTGGCCAGGACGGCTCGTACCTCGCGGAGCTTCTGCTCGAGAAGGGCTACGAGGTTCACGGCATCGTGCGACGCTCGTCGTCGTTCAACACGCAACGCATCGATCGGATCTATCAGGATCCGCATGAAACCGATCGCCGTCTGCTGCTGCATTTCGGCGATCTCTCCGATGCGTCTTCACTGAATCACGTGCTTCGCACCGTGCTGCCCGACGAGATCTACAACCTCGGCGCGCAGAGTCACGTGAAGGTCTCGTTCGACACGCCGGAGTACACCGCGGATGTGACCGGGCTCGGCACCGCCCGATTGCTCGAAGCGATTCGCGAGCTGCAACTGCGGCCGAAGATCTATCAGGCGTCGTCCTCCGAAATGTTCGGCATGGCCATGGAAGTGCCGCAGCACGAGAAGACGATGTTCTATCCGCGCAGTCCGTACGGCGTCGCCAAGGTGTACGCGCACTGGATGACGGTGAACTACCGCGAGGCGTACGGACTCTTCGCCGTCAACGGCATCCTCTTCAATCACGAGTCGCCGCGTCGTGGTGAAACGTTCGTGTCGCGCAAGATCACGCGCGGCGTCGGACGCATTCGTGAAGGTCTGCAGGATCGTCTCTTCCTCGGCAATCTCGACGCGAAGCGCGACTGGGGCTTCGCGAAGGATTACGTCGAAGCGATGTGGATGATGTTGCAGCAACCCGAGCCCGAAGACTACGTCGTCGCCACCGGCACGACGCACACGGTGCGTGAGTTCTGCACGCTCGCATTCGCGCGCGCGGGACTGTCGATCGAATGGCAGGGCACAGGGTTGTTCGAGAAAGGCGTCGAGCGCGGCACGAATCGCGTGCTCGTCGAGATCGATCCGCGTTACCTGCGTCCCACCGAAGTCGATCTGCTCCTCGGCGACGCGACGAAGGCGCGCACGAAACTCGGCTGGACGCCGCGTACTTCGTTCGAGCAACTCGTCGATCTGATGGTCGATCACGACCTCGAGCTCGCCCGCGACGAGGCGCACCTCAGGGCGCGGCGATGACGAAACGCGCGCCCGCGCGTGTGCTGCACTGCATTCCTTCGATGGCCGGCGGCGGCGCGGAGAAACAACTCGCGCTGCTCGCGGCCGCGTTGCCCGCGCACGGATGGGACGTCGACGTCGCCATTCTCGATCGCGGCGTGCATCTCGATCGACTCGAGCGCAGCGGCGCGCGACTGCATTTCATCCCGAGTCGCGGCAACTACGATCCGATGATTCCGCTGCGCCTCGCGCGCCTCATTCGCAAAACGAAACCCGACATCGTGCAGACGTGGCTCGCGCAGATGGACATCGCCGCGGGCGCTGCCGCGCTGACGCAACGCGTGCCGTGGATCGTGAGCGAGCGATCGACGCAGGCGTTGCCGCCGTCATTGAAACGCCGCGTGCGCGACTTCGTCATCGCGCGCGCGACGGCGGTGATCTCGAATTCCGAAGAAGGATTGCGATCGTGGCGCAGCCAGCATCCCTCGAAGCCGAGCTTCCACGTCGCGAATGCCGTGGCGTTGACGGAGGTCGATGCCGCGCCGGTCGCGGATCTCTCACGGTTCAAACGAACGCCGCGAACGCGCATCGTGCTCACGGCCGCGCGACTCGTGCTGCCGAAAAATCTCGACGCGCTGCGCACGGCGATGCAGTTCGTCGTGCGTGAAGTCGATGCCGTCGCGCTGATCTGCGGAATCGGTCCGATGCGCGAAGTGCTGCTCGAGCGCATTGCGCGCGATGAACAAATCGATCGCGTCGTGCTGCCGGGATTCGTCGAGGACATCGACAGCTGGATGAAAGCCGCGGATGCGGTCGTGTCGGTGAGCTTCGTCGAAGGGCGGCCGAACGTCATCATCGAGGCGATGGCGTGCGGCACCCCCGTCGTCGTCTCGAACATCCCTGAACATCGCGAGATCCTCGATGAGACAAGCGCGGCGTTCGTCGACCCGCTCGATGCGCACGACATCGCGCAGGCGATCATCGACGTGTTGCGCGACCCCGTCACGGCGCGCAAACGCGCTGCCGTTGCACGCGAGAACGTGGAAGCGTGGACTCCGGACGCAATCGCGGCAGAATACGCGCGGATTTATCGAGAGCTCACGAAGCGAAACTGATCATGTGTGGAATCGTCGGATACGCGGGACGCGAAGGAATCGAGGATGCGGTGCTCGCGCGCATGAGCACCGCGATCGAGCATCGCGGTCCCGATGACGCGGGCGCGTGGAAAAGCGCCGATGGGCGCGTCGGATTTTCGTTCCGGCGACTGGCGATCATCGATCTCTCCCCGGCGGGTCATCAGCCGATGACCGAGGCGACGGGCACGATTCACATTGCGTTCAATGGCGAGATCTACAACTACCGCGATCTGCGCGACGAGCTGCTGCGCGACGGATTCGAGTTTCGCTCGCGGAGCGACACCGAAGTCATTCTCAACGCGTATCGCAAATGGGGCGACGCGTTCGTCGAAAAACTCAACGGCATGTTCGCCATCGCGCTGTATGACGAAACGCGCGGCGAGATGTTCCTCGCGCGCGATCGCGCGGGGGAGAAGCCGCTGTTCGTGTGGCGCACACAAAATCGCGTCGTGTTCGCGAGCGAGTTGAAGGCGATGTTCGCGTTCGCGGAGTTTCCGCGCCGCATCGACATCGAGGCTCTCGAACATTACTTCGCATACGGCTACGTGCCGCGCGGCCTGTGCATTCTCGACGGCGTCGAAAAAATTGCGCCGGGTCACATCGCGAAGCTGAACGTGAACAGCGGTGCGTGGTCGGTGCGCGCGTGGTGGGATTTGCCCGCGCCTGAATCGAATCATCGAGACGAAGTAGCGCTCGAGCACGAGCTCGAATCGCTGCTCGAAGATGCGGTGCGGCGCCAGCTCGTCGCCGATGTGCCGGTCGCGGTGTTGCTCAGCGGCGGCGTCGATTCGAGTGTGATCACGGCGATGGCCGCGCGCGCACGGCAGAAGGTCAACACGTTTACCGTCACGTTTCCGAACAGCAAGTTCGACGAATCCGCCTACGCACGTCTCGTCGCCAATCACCTCGGCACGCGGCACATCGAAGTCGACGCGCGTGAGATGCCGGTGACGCTGCTCGACAAACTCGCGCGCCAGTACGACGAGCCGATCGGCGATTCATCGATGGTGCCGACGTACGTCGTCTCGTCATTGATTCGCGAGCACGCCACCGTCGCGATCGGCGGCGATGGCGGCGATGAGTTGTTCGGCGGTTATCCGCACTACAACTACGTGCAGCGTTTGCAGCGCGTGCGTCGCATCGTGCCGAAACCCGTGCGTCGCGTCATCGGCGCGGTGGCGCGGCGGCGTCCTCTCGGCACACGCGGGCGTGCGTATCTCGTCGGCTTCGCGCGCGATGGGAATCAGTCGATCGCGGACGTGAACCTGTATTTCGATCACGACCTGCGCCGCGCGCTGCTGAAGACGCATCCGCGCGATGGCCATCATCCCGAAGAGTTGCGCGTTGCGCTCGGCGCGGATGGCAATTCCGTGCTGCAGGTCGCGCAGCGATCCGACTTTCGCGGACATCTCACCGACGACATCCTCACGAAAGTCGATCGCGCGTCGATGCTCGCATCGCTCGAAACACGCGCGCCGTTTCTCGACTATCGCATCGTCGAGCTCGCTTTCGGACGTGTGCCCGATGCGTTGAAAGCAAACGCGAACGGCGAGCGCAAGATCCTGCTGCGACGACTGGCGGCGCGCGTGCTGCCGAAGGAGCTCGATCTCACGCGCAAGCAGGGGTTCTCGATTCCGTTGAGCGACTGGCTGCGCGCGTCATGGGGCACCTACTTTCGCGATGTGCTGCACGATGCCGATGAGACGATCTTAGATCGTGCGTTCATCGCCTCGCTGCTCGACGCGCAGGAGCGCGGCTTGAACAACGGACATCGCTTGTATGCTCTGCTCATGTTCGAGCTCTGGCGCCGCGCGTACGGCATCACGTTGTGATGAAGATCGGCATCAGCGCGGTCTACTACGCGAGCGGCGGCAGCCTCACGAATCTCGCGCAACTGGTGCGCGAGTGGCATGCGTCGGGCGCGCTCGATAAGCATCGCGTGACGTTGTTCGCCAGCCCGTCCGCGGTCGATGCGTTGCGCGCGCGACTCGGCGCGATTCTCGATCGCGTCGACATCGATGTCATCGGCGCGCGCGGACGTGGCCTGTTCGCGCGTTTGTGGGCCGAGCAGATCGTGTTGCCGCGACGCGCGCGCAGCGTCGATGTGTTGTTCTGTCCCGCGAACGTGATTCCGTATCTCGCGACAACGCCGACGGTGGTGACGTTTCAAAACGCCGCGCCGTTTTGCGAGAGCGTGACGTGGAAGTCGCTGCGCCACTTCGGCTGGTGGTTTCGCTTCAAGCTCCTCGGCAGGTTCATCCGCTGGAGCGCGCGTCACGCGACGCGCGTGATCTTCATCTCCGAATGGTTTCGCGATCGACTCGGAGTCGATGGTGATGTGATCTATCGCGGCAGACCCCTGAGTGGAGCGGCGGGCGCTCAGCCCGCCGAAAAAACACTCTTGTATGTGAGCCATCTCAATCCATACAAGAACGTGCTCGAAGTGATCGATGCGTTCGC
>JBQCJC010000160.1:0-10011 GCA_051953135.1 Thermoanaerobaculia bacterium
GTGGGGGATGTCGCTAAACGTCTCGCCGCCGCGCGCGCTATGATCGACGCGAAATTCCGCGCGCAGCAGGAAACCCCGCAGCCGCAAACGGCCGCACCCGCGCGTCCGGCACCGGCACCGGTGCAGACCGCCGCACAACAACCGCCGCCTGCGGCAACGCAGCCGGAAACGCGTCCCGATCCAACACCGGTGCGCAATGATCCGCCGCCGCAAGTTGCGGAATCGCGCCCGGAACCGGCGCGCGCACAACCGCAGGTCGAGCGCGCCCGCGAAGGCGATCTCGTTCCGGCGGGCACGGCCGGTCTCACGCCTCCGCGCATCATTCGCCGCGGCTCGGTGACGTATCAGGCGATGGCGCGCAGCCAGCGAGTGCAGGGCACGGTGATCACGAGCGTGCTCGTGTCCGAGAGCGGTTCGGTGCTCGATGTGCGCATCATTCGCGGCATCGGCCGTCCGGTCGGTCTCGACGAAGCAGCAGAACAAGCCATGCGACGCTCGACGTTCGCACCAGGCACGAAGGACGGCGTTCGCGTCCGGTCGTGGCTCACGGTGCCGGTCGAGTTCAAGCTATGATCCGAATCAGTTGAGGGAGGGATACACATGCCGGTTCTTACCGACCAGCAACGCAAGTTCTACGAGACGACGCTTCAGGTCACGAAGCAGGAGATCAACGATCTGAAGGATTCGATCGAGGAAGAGCTCGCGAAAGTGAAAGACCGCATCGCCGAATTGCAGTCGGCGATCAATGCGTCGAAGCAGATGTACGCCGCCGCATGCAACCGCCTCGGCGTCGCCAACGATCTCGACGACGAAGACGGCGGCGAGTCGTAGCCGCTCGCATCACCTCTTCGCATGAAACCGCGGCGCTTCTCAGCCGCGGTTTTTGTTTTTTCGCCATGCGCAAATTTCTCGTTTTCACCTTGTTGCTTTTCGCGTGCGCCGAGCCCGTGGCGACGACGATCAAGGACGATCTCGGCCGCGACGTGGCAATGCCCGCGCACGTGAAGCGCGTGATCACGCTCGCGCCGAATCTCACCGAGATCGTGTTCGCGGTTGGCGCGGGAGCGAAGATCGCCGGCACCGATGATTTCTCGAACTATCCCGCCGAAGCGGCGAAGTTGCCGAAGGTCGGCGGGATGCAGCCGAACATCGAGAAGATCGTGCAACTGCGTCCCGATCTCGTGCTCGCATCGACGGAAGGGAATCATCCGAATCTCGCGCGCGCACTCGCGGCGGCGAAGATTCCGTTGTACGTCGTGCGCACGGATCGGTTGAAAGAGATCGCGCCGGGGATGAAACGCATCGGCGAGTTTCTCGAAGCGCCGCGCACAAAGGACGCGATTCGCGAGCTCGAGTCCGCGGTCGCCGCGCAGAAGCGCACGCGCAATCCGCAAACGAGTGTTTTGTTCGCGGTGTGGACCGATCCGCTTTACGTCGCGGGACGCGAGACGTTCATGGACGATCTCTACGCGCTCACGGGCGCGAGCAACGCGGTGCCGTTGAATGGCTGGCCGCAGTATTCGCTCGAATCCTTCGTCGCGAATCCGCCGCGGGTGTTTCTCTATCCGAAAGGTTCGGTCACACCGGAACAAGTCACCGCGTTGTTCGCACGCGCGCCGAATGTGCGCGCGAAAATCGTGGCGGTCGATCAGGATATGTTTCAGCGTCCCGGTCCGCGTATGGCGGAAGCAGCGAAAACGCTGAATGCGATACTGGACGAGTCCGGAGGTTCACGATGACGGCATTTCACATTGCTCAGGTGAACATCGCGCGCATGCGCGAGCCGCTCGAGAGTGCGGTCATGGCACCGTTCGTCGCGCGCCTCGAGGAGATCAACGCGCTCGCGGATCACAGCGCGGGATTCGTGTGGCGTTTGCAAACCGACGCCGGTGACGCAACGTATCTGCGTCCTTACGAAGACGATCGCATTCTCTTCAACCTGTCGGTGTGGGAGTCGGTCGAGCAACTGAAGGACTATGTCTACAAGACCGCGCACGCGGAGTTGCTGCGTCAGCGGCGCGATTGGTTCGAGCATTTCGACGGCGCTGCACTGGCGATGTGGTGGGTGCCCGCGGGACACATTCCGAGCATCGATGAAGCGAAGAAGCGGCTCGATCATCTCGAGGCAAACGGGCCGTCGCAGTTCGCATTCACGTTTCGCACGATTCAACCGCCGGACGTTTCGTTCCTCGCCGCGATCGACTGGTCTTCATTCGCGCCCTGTCCCTCCACTCTGTGATTCGCGCCATCACTCTTCTCGCGTTGTTGCTTCTCGCGGCGATCGCGATGGGGTTGCTGTTCGGCGCGACGCAGATCTCGCTCGATGACGAAACGGCGCGCACGATCCTGCTGCAAATTCGATTGCCGCGCGTGTTGCTCGCGGCGGTGATTGGCGCGACGCTCGCGGTTGCGGGCGTGTCGTTCCAAACGCTTCTCCGGAACCCACTCGCCGATCCGTTCATCCTCGGCGTCTCCGGCGGCGCTGCTGCGGGCGCCGCGGTGGCGAGTGCCTTGCGCTGGTCGCGCATTCCGGGTGTCGTCGAAGGCGTCGCATTCGCGGGCGCGATCGGCGCAACGGCCGCGGTGTTTTTGCTCGCGCGCCGTCGCGATCACACCGATCCGACGCGCTTGCTGATCTCCGGTCTCGTGCTCAACGCGTTCTTTTCCGCGATCATCCTCATCGCGTTCTCGCTGTCGCGCGATGCCGATCTCACCGGCGCACTGCGATGGATGATGGGCACGTTGTTCGGCGCGGAGTGGACGAATGTGATTCTCGTTGCGTCGCTGCTGCTCGTCGCGATGATCGCGCTCGTCTTCATCGCAAACGATCTGCGATTGCTCGCATTCGGCGAAGAGGATGCGAAAGCGCGCGGCGTCAATGTCGAGCGCGTGAAGTTCATCGGCTTCGGTGTCGCGTCGATCGCCACCGGCGCGGCTGTCGCGGTGAGCGGCATCATCGGCTTTGTCGGTCTGCTCGTGCCGCATCTCATTCGATTGGTGTGGCGTCGCGATTTTCGTTTTCTGCTTCCGCTTTGCGCACTCGGCGGCGCGACGTTGCTCGTGCTCGCGGATCTCTGTTCGCGAGTGATCGTCACGAGCTCCGAACTTCCGGTCGGCGCGTTCACCGCAATCCTTGGAGTCCCATTCTTTTTGTCGCTGTTGCGGAGGCCGCGTTGATGCTCGCGCTCGATCGCGTGTCGTATGCGTACGCGCAGAGCGACGGGGTGCGCGACGTGAGTCTCACGCTGCGCGAGAAAGAGCTCGTCGCGCTGACGGGTCCGAATGGCTCCGGCAAGTCGACGTTGCTCAAGTTGATGTCGCGAGTGATCGCGCCTTCATCGGGCGAGATTCGTTTCGAAGACAAGCCGCTGTCGCAATGGAACGCGAAGGAGTATGCACGTCGCGTTGGATACTTGCCGCAGGAACCCGATCCCGCATTTCCGATGCGCGCCATCGACGTCGTTGTCTCCGGCCGCGCGCCTTTCCTCGGGCGTTTCTCCTGGGAAAGCGATCGCGATTGGGATGAAGCGCGCAACGCGCTCGCGCTCTGCGATGCCGCGCATCTCGCGGATCGTTATCTCGATGAGATGAGCGGCGGCGAGCGCAAGCGCGTGTTCCTCGCGCGCGTGCTCGCCGGAACGCCGCGACTGATTCTGCTCGATGAGCCGCTCGCGGCGCTCGATCTGTCGCACGTGCAGCAGTTCTCGCGATTGCTGCGCGATGTCGTCGATCGCACCGAATGCACGGTCGTCTTCGCCGCGCACGATCTCAACTGGGCCGCTGCGCATTCCGATCGCATGCTCGTGATGCAGCGCGGCGCGCTCGCACTCGATGCAACGCCGCACGATGTGCTGCAGCCGCATCGCATGCGCGAGCTGTTCGGATTCGACGCGCGCACGATCGACGTCGATGGCAAGACGTGGATCGTGCCTACGACGTCGTGATGGCTTCCGCTTTCTCCGCGGGTTCGCCTTTCATCAACGACAACGCGGCACCGACACCGCCGAGCACGAGACACACGAGCCACAACATGTTTGCGTTGCGCTCGTAAATCCATGTGCCCATCAGCGGCCCGAGGAGCATGCCGGCGGACCACATCGTGTGCCATAAGCCCATGTAGCGTCCGCGATATCGCTCCGGCGCGAGGCCGGTGACGTACGCGCCGGTCACGGGCGCATAGATCATTTCGCCGAGCGTCCAGATGACGACGGATGTGATGAGCACCGGCATCGCCGATGCAAATCCTGTCAGCGCGAAGCCGATGCCGGTGAGCGCGTATCCGATCGCGATCAATGGCTTCGGCGGTAATCGCTGCGTCCACGACGTGAGCGCGAGCTCGAACAAAATGATGATCACGCCGTTCAGCGACATCAGCGTGCCGTATGCGCGCGTCGAGTAGCCGATGCTCGTGATGTGCAGCGGCAGCGTCGAGTGCAACTGAAACTCGATCCACGTGAGGCACAGCGTCGCGAGCAGAAAGTAGATGAACGGACGATTCGTGAGGGCGTGGCGCATCGCTTCCGCGGGCGTTTCATCTTTCGATGCGGATCGATTGCCGTGCGGCAGCGCGAAGAGCGCAACGAGTCCATAGACGAACGAGGTCACGGCATCGCCGAAAAAGACCCAGAAGAAGGAGCGTTCCGCGAGAAAGCCCGCGGTCGCGGGACCTGCCGCGAAGCCGAGGTTGATTGCGAAACGGTACATGCCGAATGCGGCGACGCGCTGTTCGGGTTGCACGAGATCGCCGAGCAGCGCCGTCGCTGCTGGTCGATAGAACTCGCCGACGAGTCCGACGACGAACGCGATCGCGAGGATCGCCGGCAGTGTGCGCGCCTGCGATAACGCGAGCATCGCCGCGGAGGAGCTGAGCATCGAGAGCGCGATGGTGTGTCTGCGGCCGATGCGGTCGGCGAGATGGCCGCCAATCATCGATGCGCCGAGATGGCCGGCGCCGTATGCGCTCACGGCGAAGCCGGCCTGCGTCGGCGTGTACCCGAGGCGCGTCATGTAGATCGCGAGGAACGGCATGACGAACGTGCCGAAGCGATTCACGAACGTGCCGGCGAAGAGAATCCACGCGGGACGCGGAAGTGCGCGAAGGTTCTGCGTCAGCGATGGCACGTCGCGAGTGTACATGGCTGTTGCGATGAACACGCGCAACGCGATGTGCGTTCGTTATGTGCGGCGCAACTCGCGCGCGAATGCTCCGGGTGCGCGGCCGATGCGTTTGCGAAACGCGGTGCTGAATGCGCTCGCGGATTGATAGCCGATGTCGTCCGCGATGCGATCGAGCGACGCGTCGCCGCGACTCAGCGCATCCATCGCGAGACTCATGCGCCAGCGCGCGAGGTACTCCATCGGCGCGCAGCCGACGATCTGTGCGAATTGCGCGGCGAATGCGGATCGTGATTTCCCGCTTTGCTTCGCGAGCTCCGCGACGGTCCACTCGCGTTTCACCTCGGCATGCATCGCACGCAGCGCACGCGCGATTTGCGGATCGCGCATGCCGCCGAGGAGTCCGCGCGCGATCGCGTCTTCACGCGTTGCACTCCAGCGCAGCGCTTCGATGAGCAGCACTTCGAGGAGCCGCTCGAGAATCATCGCGCGCCCTTCGCGCTCGCTGCCGCATTCGTCTCGAATGAGCTCGATGACGCGCGCAAGCCGTCCCGTGTCGTTCTCTGACGCTCGGATGTGCACGAGGTTGGGGAGGAGCCCGAGGAGCAGCGCGGCGTTGACGGGCTCGATCCCGAACGTGCCGCCGAGCATTTCGAAATCGGGATCGCCGTGCTGCTCGCCGTGGCGCACGGCGACGTTCGACGGAATGCCGGGTTTGCACGGCGCACCGGGCTCGCTGACGAGCGAAAACTCGGGCGTCACCGGAAGGAGCAGGAAGTCGCCGCGCTCGAGCAGTCGCGGTGATTCGTTCTCGATCGTCAGCCATGCGTGGCCGTCGAGGATGATGCCGAAGCCGGGTGCGTCGTAGCGGTGATAGCGGACGCCCCACGTCCCGCGGCCGGTGATCGGCTTCGAGAGCACGGCGTGCGGCCGGAGAAGGGCGACGATCTGGCTGAGTGGATCCATTCTGGACGATTCGTAATGAAATCGAGCTTCTGCATTATAGATCGTATCGAGTCGCGCGCCTATCTTTACGCCAGAAGGAGAAACGAATGGCGAACACAGTCCTCATCACCGGCACGTCGACGGGATACGGCAAGGCGACGGCGCAGCATTTTCTCGATCGCGGGTGGAACGTCGTGGCGACGATGCGCAACCCGAATCCGAGCGTCTTTCATGGCGACACGGCGCGGCTGCGGGTGCTGGCGCTCGATGTTACGAGTCCGGAGAGCATTCAAGCCGCGATCGCCGAGGGCATTGAGGCGTTTGGTTCGATCGACGTGCTCGTGAACAACGCGGGCATCGGCCTGCTCTCCGCGTTCGAGCACACGCGCGATGCGGTGATGCGCGAGGTTTTCGAGACGAACACGTTCGGCGTGATGGCGGTTTGCCGCGCGATCATTCCGCACATGCGCGAGCGCGGCCGCGGCACGATCATCAATGTGACGTCGAGTGTCGGCCTGGCGCCGATGCCGCTCGTGGCGATTTACACGGCGAGTAAATACGCCATTGAGGGATTTTCGGAATCGCTGTCGTATGAAATGGAACTGCTCGGAATTCGCGTGAAGATCGTCGAGCCGGGCTTCGCCCCGACGACCAATTTCGCGGCGAACGGCGCGGAGCGGATGCAGGGGTTATTACCGCCGCCTTATGCCGAATTCGCGCAGGCGTATTTCGAGCGAATGGCGAACTATCCGACCGCGTATGCAACAGAGCAGGACATCGCCGATGCGGTGCTCAATGCGGCGATCGAAGAGAATCATCGGTTGCGTTATCCGGCAGGTGCGGATTCGCAAATGCTGGCGTCAATGAGATCGGATTTGTCCGCGGATGAATATTTGCGTGAGATTCGAAGGATGTTTGTGCCTGGGGTGATCTCTTAGCGTTTTGCCTCCGCCACCCAGCCAGGCCCTCGCTCTCGCTCGGGGTGACAAGGATGTCACCCCGAAGCGTAGCGAGGGGCCTTGGCGCGTGGGCGGCACGAGGCCTAACAACAATTACCAGAATCGAACCGCATTCACCTCAGCCGCGCGAGCCCCACCCGTAACCCCAATATCCTTCTTCTCCCACGCTTCTCGCGTCAGCGGCACAAGCGGATCAAGCTTCCTCGCCACCAGCGTTTGATTCAGCGCAGCAAGATCCTTCAATGCGCTCTCAAACGCGGCATTGCGCTTTGCGAGCTCGTCGGAAACGAGATCGGCCTCCGCAAGCTGAGACGCCGTGGGCCGGCCATCGAAGCTGTTTACGGCTCCATAGACCATTGCAATGCGCTCGCGTAATTGCTCTTCACCGGATAACCAGCCACCTTCGCGCGTCGTGACAAGGTTCTTGTACACGGCATCGAGTTTCGCCGCGTAATCGGTGAATTTCTTCTTATCCGCGCCGGTGAGTTTCGCAGCGCGCGCGTTCGATGCATCGCGTAAGGAGCGAACGCGCTCTGTAAGGAACGTGAAGTCGGCAAGTAGATCGTACAGACGGCGCGCGGTTTTCTGCTGGAGTGCGCGATCGTCGGCAGTGTAATTGGCGCGCGAATCCGGTACGAGCTCGAGCGTCGTTGTGTACGTTTCTTTGCCTTTGATGAATTTGACCGTGTATTTGCCGTCAGCGGCACGCGGTCCGACGAACGATCCGCCCGAGGAAATCGTCGAGCTGCCGGCCGGGATTTGCGGCGGTTTCATTCGCATCGCCCAGTCGACGCGATTAATCCCGCGACGTTTTCCAGCGGCCAGGGTCGACACCAGCTTGCCGTCGGCGTCATAAATCTCGATCTTCGAATCGCCGATGATGTGGCGCTTCTTGAGGTAATACGAAATCGATGCGACATCGCCGGTTGCGCCTGAAGCGTACAGTGCATCGCCCTCGGAGCGTTGCTCGTAGGTCGGAATCGAGAGCACAGAAGGACGCGAGGCGAGCATGACGACGTCCTTCTGTAGCGCGTCGGTCGTCAGTGAACGCAGCGGAGTAATGTCGTCGATGATGTAAATGCCGCGGCCGTGAGTGCCGATAATCGCATCCGCTGCGAGCGGATGAATTTTCACGTCATTGACCGGTACGGGCGGGAAATTCTCTTTGAATTGCGCCCAATTCTTTCCGGCGTCGAGAGAAATGTACAAACCGGATTCCGTGCCGAGGAATAACAGGTTCGAATTGACGAGATCTTCTCGAACGACGTGCGCGAATCCGCGAATATCGCTCGTTGCAAGCGCTTCCCACGTCTTACCCGCATCGCGAGTGCGATACACATACGGTTTCATATCGCCAGTGCGATGACCGTCGAACGTGACGTACGCGGTGTTTTCGTCGAAATGCGAAGGTTCAATGCGCGAGACCCACGTCTTTGCCGGTAGATCCTTTACATTCGCGACGACATTCGTCCATGTCTTGCCGCCGTCGCGCGTCAATTGCACGTTGCCGTCGTCGGTACCAGCCCAGATCGTGTTCGCGTTTTTCGGCGATTCCGCGATCGTAATGATTGTGCTGTAGTTCTCTGCGCTCGAATTATCCGGCGTCAGGCCGCCCGAATAAACCTTCTGGCCCTTAGCAGAATCGGTCGTGAGATCGCCGGAAATGCGTTCCCACGTATCGCCGAAATCCTTCGAGCGCAGCAGGTATTGAGAGCCGAGGTATACGGTACCTTTTTGCGTGGGACTCGTGACGATCGGTGTGTTCCAGTTGAAGCGTAATTTCGCTTCATCTTTCTTCGCGTAGGGATAAATCTCTTTCGATTCACCAGTCGAGCGGCGGAAACGAACGACGCGACCGCCTTGTGATTCGACATAAACGACATCGGGATCGATAGTATCGTTTGCGACGGAGAATCCATCGCCGCCGCCGATCGAGCGCCAGTCGTGATTCGACACGCCACTGGAGCCTTGTGATGGAGCCATCCACGTGCCGTTGTCCTGCAGTCCTCCGTAAACGTTGTACGGCGTTTCGTGATCGAAATTCACGTGATAGAACTGCGACACCGGCAGGACATTGAGATGACGCCAGTGTTGTCCGCGATCGAGCGACTGATAAAGACCGCCGTCAGTGCCGAGGAATAAGACGTTTGTGTCTTTCGGATGAATCCACAGTGCGTGATGATCCGAATGCACGCGGCCCGTATTCGCGCCGCCGAAAGTTTTCCCGCCGTCTTCACTGAACGACAGCGATAACCCGGGTTTATAAACGCGATTGTGATCCTTCGGATCGACCGAAAGGTGAGCGAAGTAGAACGGACGCACCTGAATATTGAATGCGTCATTCATTTCCTTCCAATGTTCACCTAAATCATCGGAGCGATAAAGCGCGGTGTTTTTCGATTCGACGAGTGCATAGACGGTGCTGGGACGCGATGGCGCAATGGCCACTGCGATGCGGCCATATTCGCCGTTCGGTAATCCGTTGCTCAGTTTTTGCCACGTTTCGCCGCCATCGCGAGATCGGTACAGTGCGCTGCCCGGACCGCCGGAGCGGAAAAGATTCGGCTGGCGGCGGTAATCCCACATGCCCGCATAGAGAACGTTCGGCTCGCCTTGATCCATCGCCAGATCGGAACAGCCGGTATTCGCATCGACGTACAGAACCTTCTTCCACGTCTTACCGCCGTCTGTAGTCTTGAAGACGCCGCGTTCTTCATTGGCGTTCCACGCGTGTCCGGTCGCACAGACGAAAGCCGTGTCGGAACTCTTCGGATGCACTGCAATGCGCGCGATGTGCTCTGAGTCTTTCAAGCCGACATTGGTCCACGTCGCGCCACTATCGGTGCTCTTGTAGACACCGTCGCCCACAGAGACGCTGTTGCGCACGCACGATTCACCGGTACCGACCCACACAGTGGACGATTTCGAGGGATCGATCGTAATGGCGCCAATGGATTGGTTGTATTCGTCGAAGACGGATTTGAAGGTAATG
>JBQCJC010000161.1:0-4936 GCA_051953135.1 Thermoanaerobaculia bacterium
GCACGAGATAGTCGAACTCGAGATCGGAAGCGCCTTCGGCGACCTTCACGATGATTTTCTCCGGCGACTTCTGCGCGACATAGAGCTGACCAGGCGCGCCGACCGGCGTGATCTGCACGGTCATGCGTTCCTGCTCCGTCAGGCGTGAGAAATAGCCGGGAAGCGTGATCTCGACGACGCCATTGACCGTCTTCGCCGTACCGCGGAAGTACGTGCCCGCTTCCGGACCTTCGAGGGCGGTGTAATACAGCGCCTTGGAGTCATCGCTCGGATCGACCACGGCGAAGTTCTTCACGCCCGTAACGGTGAAGTTGCCCGGAACCGTGATGGCGCCGGTGGAACCGTTGATCGTGAGGCGCGCAGCGGAGTTCGTGCCTAGAATGAGATCGTTCGCGCCGAGCGTGCCGAGGATGAGACCGTTGCCGGTCGTGGCGAGCATTTCGTTCCAGCTCGCGAGCGTCTTTCCGAAGCGGCTGATCGTACGGCCTGAACCATGCGACTGGAAGCTGACGCTTGCGGAATCCGATTCGGTACGGAAGAACGCATTCGCGCTCACACCGGTGTTCACGTTGCCGACTTCCACGCCCATATTCGCATCTGTCGAAAGGACGACGTCGAGCTGCTCGTCGGGCGACGCGGTGCCGATACCGACCTGGCCCGATGCCGAAATATCAATCGACGAAGTCGGCGCTCCCGGACGGATGCGGAACGGGAGGCGGGAGCCGCTGGTCACGTCGCGGACGAAGAAGTTGGCTTCGTTGGCGCCGATGTCCCAGGTCTGGGCGGTGAAGCCGCCGCTGTTGTTCTGCTCGAGGCGGATTGCGGGGGTGTTGCTCGTGGCGACGTGGAGGTCGAGGACGGGCGTCGAGGTGCGGAAGCCGACGCGGCCGGTGCTGTCCACGAAGATCGAGTTCGTCGTTGCGCCGCCCGTGATGGTGAACGGAACCTTCGAACTGGTGATGTCTTCGATCGAGAACTTGTTCGCGCCGCCGCTCGCGGAGTCGTTTGCGGTGAGCTGCCAGTCGCTGGCGGCGAAGCCGGCCGAGGTCGACGTGTCGTCGAATTTGATGCGCGTGTTGTTCTCTTTGAGGCGGATGGTGTCGAAGCCGAAGCTCTCGTTGTTCACGCAATCGAGACCGATGCACGCGCTGCCCTGAACGATGAGGTCATCAGGGATCACCTGATCATCGGTCTGCACGTTGCCCGGACGCACGGCATTCGTCGTCACGCCGAAGTTCCGCGTCGCGACCGCGTTGTCGTTCGCATCCGCTTCCTGTGCGTTCGGATCGACGATCGAGCCGTTCCTCACCGTGAACGCGCCGGACTGCGAGATCGGCTCGAGGCCCGCGGCCTTCATGATCTTCTTCGCGGCGGCGTCATCGCCGGCCGCGCGCGCAGCTTTCAGCTTGCTCTGCACGTCTTTCGGCACGTTCGGCTCGACGACGAGCTCGTACTGATAGACGCCGTCCTGCAGATCGCTGCCGAGCTTCGCAAGATTGAACGACGGATTCAGCCCGTTCTTCACCGTCGTGACGTAATCCGTGCCGTCCGGCGCGATGATCGTCACGCGGACCGAGCTGTGTCCGCGAATATCGAGCTGCCACTCGATCGAATTGCCACTGCTATAGGCCTTGCCCACATTCGCGGCGAATGCGGCGAATGGCATGGCCGCGATTGCCAGTACAACGATGGATCTGAAAACAAGGGACCGGTTCACCATTGTTTGCCTCCTCCTAAACGTTGACCGAAAAGAGCGCACCCCCTGACGGGATACGCCGACCTGCACGTAAGCCTGCGAGCGTTACGAAGCGTTCTTCGGGTTAGACGCGGATACGTAACTATACCCCGACTCAAACTGGGAGATGCCGGATTTGACGCGGGAAGGAAATGATCGTTTACGCACTTCTGGAAAGTTTCTTCCGAAGTTGGCGGGTACGACTACTCCCATTCGATCGTGCTGGGCGGCTTCGACGAGATGTCGTAGACGACGCGATTGATGCCGCGCACCTCATTCACGATGCGGCGCGACATACGATCGAGCACGTCGTGCGGCATGCGGTACCAGTCCGCCGTCATGAAATCCGTCGTCGAGACGGCGCGTACCGCGCACACGTTTTCGTACGTGCGCTCGTCGCCCATGACGCCGACGCTCTTCACCGGCAGCAGCACGGCGAAAGCTTGTGAAATCTCGCGATAAAGGCCCGCTTTTCGAATTTCGTCGATCACGATCTCGTCGGCGTTCTGCAGGATCTCGACGCGCTCCGCGGTCACTTCGCCGAGGATGCGAACCGCGAGGCCGGGACCGGGGAACGGATGACGCCAGACGAATTCTTCTTCGAGTCCAAGCTCGATTCCGAGCTGACGCACTTCGTCTTTGAAGAGCTCGCGCACCGGCTCGATGAGCTTCAATCCCATCTTCTCCGGAAGGCCGCCGACGTTGTGATGCGTCTTGATGACCGCGGAGGGGCCTTTGATCGAAACGGATTCGATGACGTCGGGATACAGCGTGCCTTGCACGAGAAACTCTACGTCAGGAAGACGCTTCGCTTCTTCTTCGAAGACGGCGATGAACTCATTGCCGATGCGTTTGCGCTTCGTCTCCGGGTCTTCGATCGTCGCGAGTTTGTCGTAGAAGCGCTGCCGCGCATCGACTTGAATGAAGTGCAGGCCGAGGCGATCGGAGAGTCGTGATGCGACCTGCGTGGTTTCGTTCTTTCGCAGGACGCCGTTGTCGACAAAGATCGCGGTGAGCTGATCGCCAATGGCTTCGGCGACGAGCAATGCCGCGACGGTCGAATCGACGCCGCCACTCACTGCCGCGATGGCTTTGCGATCGCCGACCTGCTGTCGAATCTCTTCGACTTTGCGACGGCGATAATCGCCGAGGTCCCAGGTCGGTTTGCAGCCGGCGATGTCGAAGAGGAAGTTCTTCAAAATCTGGCCACCCGCCTCCGTGTGCGTCAC
The DNA here is from genome assembly GCA_051953135.1 of Thermoanaerobaculia bacterium. Taxonomy (GTDB): domain Bacteria; phylum Acidobacteriota; class Thermoanaerobaculia; order Gp7-AA8; family Gp7-AA8; genus QHVT01. The sequence goes on from JBQCJC010000161.1 coordinate 2,965, forward strand.
CTCGGGATGGAACTGAATTCCGTAGCACGCGCGCTCGCGATTCTCGAACGCGGTGATCGGCGCGCTCGGCGATGACGCGGTGACGACGAATCCCGGAGGTCCGGCGAGGATGCGATCGCCGTGGCTCGCCCACACGCGCTGATGATTCGGCGTGTTGGCGAAGAGCGGCGAGTCGGTGGAGGTGACGTCGATTTCCGCGCGACCGTATTCGCGTTCGGGCGATGCTTCGACTCGTCCTTCGAGCAGAAACGCGGTGAGCTGCATGCCGTAGCAGACGCCGAGGACCGGGACTCCGAGCTCGAAGATTTCGCGCGAGCAGATCGGCGCGGAGTCGCCATATACCGATTGCGGTCCGCCCGAAAGGATGATCGCTTTCGGCGCGATCTCGCGAATCTTGTCGATCGAATAGTCGAAGGGATGGACGACGGAGTAGACGCGATTGTCGCGAATCCGCCGGGCGATCAGTTGTGTGTATTGCGATCCGAAGTCGAGGACGAGGACGGTCTGCTCTGGCTGCACGGCGCGCATTCTATTCGCTGACGTCACGGGGGGTCGCGAGGATGTGGCCCGCGTCGGCCGCTGGTGCGCAGCCTGTGGCACCAGCGGCCCGGTAGGACGTTGAGGCGGGCTCTCGCATCACGGGGTGGTGTGATGCGGTGTCGTTGCTTTGACCTGTATGTTGAGACGTCCACGGATTCGAGTAGTTGCGTGCGGGTTCGTTACGAAAAAGCAAAACGCCGGACGCGATGTCCGGCGTTTCGAGTTTCGTGTGCTGATGGTCAGAGGAGATTGCGGAGCTCTTTGCCCGGCTTGAAACGAATCGTGTTGCCGGGTGGGATCTTCACTTCGACTCCGGTTTTCGGGTTGCGTCCGATGCCCTTCTTCCGCTGTTTGACCTGAAAGACGCCGAAGCCGCGGAGCTCGATTCGCTGCCCGCGCGCGAGCGCGTTGCGCAGCCCCTCGATCACGGTATCGACCGCCTGAGCCGCTTTGACTCGGGAAATTTCCGATACCTCCGCGACTTTGTTGACGATGTCCGCCTTGATCATCGATATCCTCCGAAGGCGCTGAGTATACGACAGTTGCGCGTCGAGGCCGGAACACCATCACGATGGAACGGCACCGAATTGACACGTGGCTCAAGCTCGTTTGCCTCTTCAAGCATAGAGCAGACGCGACGGAAGCATGCAAAGGCGGGAAGGTCAAAGTGAATGACCTTCGCGTGAAGCCTTCATCGGCCGTGAAGGAAGGCGACGTCGTCGAGTTCTACGACGGTGGCGATCACTATCGCCGCGTCGTGGTTTCCGCGCTGCCCGAGACGAATGTGTCGAAGGAAGTCGCGCGCACGATGTACGTCGACGAAACGCCGGCGCGCGAGAAGGTCGATCTTGTGGCGACCATTCTTCGCGAGCGCGGCACCGGCCGGCCGACGAAGAAGGATCGCCGCGATCTGTCTCGATTCATCGACAGACGTCGCGGCTGATGCGCGAAGCGTCTAGACCGTCACGCGCGTGAGCTGCGGGAACACACCGCGGCTCACCGCGTGGCCGCCGTCGAAGCGGATGATCTCCTTCGGAATTCCCGCGGCATCGAGGCGTGCGAGCTCGGCGGACAGCATCTCGTCGCTCACGTAATGGTCGCGTGTGCCGAGCACGAGGGTGAGCGGCACGTGTCGCAGCGCGGATTGTCCTTTCATCAGAGCGCTGTCCGGCGGCACGAGCCCACCCCAGAGGATCAGCCGCTTCGCACGTACGCGGCCGTGACTCACCCAGCGCGTCGCGGTCGCGGCTCCCTGTGAGAAACCGAGCACGTTGACCGCCGCACCCGAAATGAGGCGCGGACTGATCTCGTCGTGCAGGAGGTCGAGATATTCGACGTAGTCGCCAACCTCGGATTCACGGTCCTCCCGCGTCATCCACGTCGCGCCAACAGGACGCTCCACGGCCGGCGCCTTCGTCGGGCTGACCAGATA
>JBQCJC010000162.1:0-5166 GCA_051953135.1 Thermoanaerobaculia bacterium
CCCCCGGGGGCCGGCAGCGGCCCCATTCCGCGCGGGGGGGGGGGGGGGGCACCCAAAACCCCCACCCCCCAAAACCCGACTACCATCTCCCCCGTGTCCATCCGCAAAATCATCCACGTCGACATGGATGCGTTCTATGCATCCGTCGAGCAGCGCGATGATCCGTCGCTGAAAGGCAAGCCGGTCATCGTCGGATGGGCGGGCGAGCGGAGCGTCGTTTGTGCGGCGTCGTATGAAGCGCGCAAGTTCGGCGTGCATTCGGCGATGCCCGCGTCGCGCGCGAAGCGGCTCTGTCCCGATGGCATCTGGCGGCACCCTGATTTCGACCGCTATCGCGAAGTGTCGCGACAGATTCGCGAGATCTTCGAGCGTCACACACCACTCGTCGAGCCGCTGTCACTCGATGAGGCGTATCTCGACGTCACGCACGAGCTCACCGGCATTCCGACCGCAACTGAAACGGCGGAAGTGATTCGCCGCGAGATTCGCATCGAGACGCACCTCACGGCATCGGCGGGCGTCGCGCCGAACAAGTTCCTCGCGAAGATCGCCTCCGACTGGCGCAAGCCTGACGGCTGCTTCGTGATCAAGCCGCACCAGGTGCAGCGGTTTCTCATTCCCCTCCCCGTTCGCAAAATCCCCGGCGTCGGCAAAGCGACGGAAGCCGTACTGACGGACATGGGGATCGCCACCGTTGGGGATCTCCTGCAGTTCGAGCAAAACGAGCTGACGACGCGCTTCGGCAAATGGGGCGTGCGTCTGTGGGAGCTCGCGCGTGGCATCGATGAATCGCCGGTCGAGCCGTCGCGCAAACGCAAGTCGTGGTCGAGTGAGAACACGTTCCGTGAGGACGTCACGCGCGCGGAAGCGGCGGAGTGGATTCGCGGCGAGTCGGAGAAGTTGTGGGAAGCGCTCGAAAAACGCGAGATGCGCGGACGCACGGTCACTGTGAAACTGCGCACGCCGGATTTCAAAACAGCGACACGGCAGCTCAGTCCACCGGAGATTCCAGCCAGCGGCTAAGACATCGCGCGCATCGCCATCGCGCTCCTCGATCGATTCGATTTTCCTGCCGATGCAAAGTACCGGCTCGTCGGCGTGGGGCTTTCGAATTTTCTGGATGATGAAGACGAGGACGGGGAAGTTGATCGCGAGGAGAAAACACTCTTTGAATGAGTGCCTCGCCAAGCCCTTACAATCCGTCCTCCATGAATCAACCGCAACCCATCACCGTCGCTCAATACGGCATCGGCCCTATCGGTGCCGAGATCGCGCGTCTGCTGCTCACGAAGCCGTGGATCAAAGTCGTCGGCGCTGTCGACATCGATCCGAACAAAATCGGGAAGGATCTCGGCGAGGTGATCGGCCTCGGCCAGCCGGTCGGCATTCCCGTCACCGCGGAACTGCAAGGCCGTCCCGACGTCGTGTGTCACTCCACCGGCTCGCGCTTGAAAGAAGTCGAAGCGCAACTCGCATCGCTGCTCGATCGCGGTAGCCACGTCATCTCGACGTGCGAAGAGCTTTCGTTTCCGCTCGATCGCGAAGTGCGCGAGCACCTGCAGCACATCGCACGCGCGAAGAACGTCGGACTGCTGGGCACCGGTGTGAATCCCGGCTTCGTGATGGACAAACTTCCGCTCACGATCACGTCGGTGTGTCAGGACGTGAAGTCGGTCGACATCATTCGCATTCAGAACGCATCGACACGACGCGAGCCGCTGCAGCGCAAAGTCGGCGCATCGATGACGGTCGATGAATTTCGCAGCGCCGTCGCTTCCGGCAAGATCAAGCATATGGGACTCAAAGAGTCTCTGATGATGGTCGGCAAAGGACTCGGCGTGGAATTCGAATCGGTGACCGACGAAACGATCGAGCCGATCCTCGCCGATCGCGAGATCGTCACGCAGTACCTCAAAGTGCAGCCAGGCCAGGTCGCGGGCGTGCATCAAACGATCTACGGCAAGGGCCGCATCAACGTGAGTCTCGAGTTGCGCATGTACGTCGGCGCCGAAGCGGTCGCCGCCGATCGCGTGATCGTGAAAGGCACGCCCGATGTCGAGATGGAAATCAAAGGCGGCGTCCACGGAGATCGCGCCACCGCCGCAATGGTGGTGAACTCCATCCCACGCATCACGCAGGCAAGATGCGGTGTGCTGACGATGGATGATATTGGGATCAGCTACCGGTAGTTGGTTGTCGGTTGGTGGTTGTCGGTTGTTGGGAGAACCGCCACGGAGCACGTGCGCTCAGCGGAGCGGTTCCCCCGACAACCAACAACCATCAACCGGCAACCAATGAACATCTTCCTCACCGGCGCCACCGGCTTCCTCGGGTCCGCGATCGCGGCGGAATTGATTCGCGGTCGTCACGACGTCACGGCGCTCGTGCGTTCCTCGACGAGTGCCGCGCGTGTGCTGAGTTACGGCATCGAGCCGCATCACGGCGATCTGCGCGATCCATCCACATTCCTCGACGTCGCGAATGCGCACGACGTGATCGTGCACGCGGGTGTCGAATCGGGCAGCGATCGGATGAATGTCGATCGCGCGTTCGTCGAAGCGCTCGCCTCCTCGAAACTCATCTACACCTCCGTGCTCTTCGTCCTCGGCAATGTCGACGATGGCGATGAATCCTCACCCGCGAGCGGTGCGCGCGCGGAACACGAACGCATCGTGCTCGATGCCGGCGGCGCGGTGATTCGTCCGGGCATGATTCATGGCGAAGGCGCGTGGTTGTTCGAGAATCCGATGTACATCGGCGATGGCCTGAATCGCTGGCCGCTCGTGCATCGTGATGATGTCGCGACGCTCTATCGACTCGTCGTCGAACGAAACGCGCGCGGCGTCTTCCACGCGATCGCCGAAGTCCAACGTGCGCGCGACGTGTTTCCGAATCTCGAAGGAACGCCGCTCGACGAAGCACGCGAAGAGCTCGGCGGATTCGCGGACGCACTCGCGCTCGATCAGAACGTTCGCGCCTCTGCACCGGTTGCGCTCGGCTGGTCTCCTACGTCATTCTGGACGTAAGGAGAGACAGCAATCATGACCACCCCGACTACGGTCCCGCTGACGATCACGAACAGCACCGGCCAGCCTGATTCCGCCATCTACCTCGCCATCATCGGACTCGATGCGAACAACCTCTGGGCGTTCGTCAACGCCGATGGATCGACGACCGAGTTCTCGCTCACGAATCCATCGCAAGCCACGCGGCAACTCACGTCGCTCACCGGCGGCAAGCTCGCGCTTCCGCAACTCGTCTCCGGACAGATCTACTTTTCCATCACGAGCCCGCTCGTCATCAACACGGTCTCGGACTCGCATCAGCCCGGCGGCATCGGCCTGCAACTTCCGGCGGGATGGGACACCGGCAATCCGAACTACAACATCCAGTACGACGTGCTCGAGTTCACGTTCAACTCTGGCGGTCTCAATTGCGATCTCACGCAGGTCGACGCATTCGGTCTGCCGATCTCGATGCAGGTGACGGGCACGCAGCACGGCACGCAAAACGCCGGCGGTTGGAATCAGAGCCGCTCCGAAATCTTCTCGACGTTCACGAACAACGCGACGTACGCGAAGCTCGCGCTGACGAACGGTACGACGCAACTGCGCATCCTGAATCCGAGTCACGGCATCGATCTCGGGTTGTTCTCATCGACGTTCCTCGACACCGTCATCAAGAACGCGTGGAATCAATATCAATCCGGATCGCCGCTGAAGATCAGCATCACCGGCGGTCAGTTCGCCGGCAATTACCTCGGCACCACGAAAGGCGCAAACACGCCGATGGTCATCACACTCGGCGGCACCTACGTCGGCCAGATCGGTTATCCGACCACGTCACAGGCGTTCTACTGCAACGGAGTTTTCGATCAGGGCAACACCGCGATGGGCGCGGTCGCGAATGTCGTCGCTACGGCGATCAATCGCGGCATCCTCTCGAAAACGCAACAGCCGGATTGCACCGTCGCTGATTTCTATCCGAGCGGCGGCACATGGAACGGCTACGCGCAATTGCTGCACACACTCGCCGATGATGGCTTGTGCTACGCGTTCGCGTACGACGATCAGTGCAACCAGAGCTCAGATTTATCGGAAAGCAATCCGACCGGATGGACGATCACACTCGAGGCGCTCTAGAACGCACGCCGAGAATCGCGAACGCGATCACACCGAATGCGAGCCACAGAGCGATCCATGCGACGTGGCTCGACTCGAGCCAGTTCCAGCCCGCGAGCGTGAACGCCCACAGGCCGTACACGAGCAGAAACACGCGGCGATGACGATCGTCGTCTTCGATGCCCGCGGCTATCGATGCGCCGAGGATCAGCGTGGGGATGATGCCGAGAACGAGATTCAGGATGATGGTCATCGATATCGCAGGTCGATGACCTTTCGCACTGCATCCTTCGCGACGTTCGGAAGATTCTGCACCTTCGTCAGCACATCGTTGAACGCGTGCGACTCGCCGCCGTGCTTGAAGCATTCCCCACAACGCGGCAGCGCGGAGAAATCGCGCGCATCGAATGCGGCCTGCATTTGCGCGAAGCGATCCGACTCGATGATCTCGCGCAGCGACTGCGTTTTCAGATCGCCCATCACCTGATCGCCATGCGCGTCGTAGCAGCAGTGCGTGACGCGGCCATCGGCGAAAATCACGACCCACGTGAAGAACGCGCCCTGCACGCAGCCATAAAACTTTCCGTGCAGATCGGTCTCTTCGTTGATGTCGAGCGCCTCGCATGTCTTCTCGATCACGCGCGCGTTGCGATACGACTTCAGATCGAACAGCTTCTTGAAATCGTCGACGGTCTCGCCGAGGGTGAGACGCGAGCGCATCTTTTGAATCTCGATGCGCAGCGGTGCGCCCTTCGCCTGTTTCAGAAACTTCTGCGTGAGATCAACGAGCCGGTCGAAATCGCCGCCGGTGCGCAACTGCGGATACACCTTCGGATCGATCGAGTCGACGCAGATGCGAATGCGCTTCAGCGGCGTTGCGAGCAGCTTCGCGCCGATCTCCGGCGTGAGCACGAGTCCGTTCGTCGATAAGCTCGCCTCGGGGAACAGGCGAATCGCATCATCGATGCGCGAGTACAACAGCGGCTCGCCCATCTCATGCAGCCACTTCAGCTTGAGACCGTTGCCGTGAATCTCGCGCTCGGCC
>JBQCJC010000163.1:0-2239 GCA_051953135.1 Thermoanaerobaculia bacterium
GACAAGCGTCCGCCACTGCGTCGAATCAACGACGCCGCGGCCGACGCAAGCGGATCGCGTTCGTGCGTTCCGAAGGCGTGCAGAATCGTCTCGATGCGTTGTTCATCATTCGATTCCGCGAGCTGCTCCGAAAGATCGAGACCGCGATGCAACGCGCGCAGATCGATCATCTGATCGCGCAGTACGCGCGGCGGACATCCGAGCACCTGCGCGATCGAGGCATCGCGCAGCGTCACGCCGACGAATTCGATGCGACCGGTTGCCGCGATCGACACCGCGCGTCGCGTCTCCGCGGCGAGCATCGCGCGCGGCTGCGCATCGCCATCCTGCAGGACGACATCGCCGAGGTTGAAGATCAACTCGAAGCGGCCATCCGGAAGAATCGTTTCAGGCGCACCAGCATCGCCGCGCGCAATCCAGATGCGCTCGACGGGCGACGATGACGGCGCGCGAAACTCGCGATACTCCATCACGCCTCGTTACAAAACGATCGTGTAGCCGAGGGTTTTGAGATCGGGCATGCGGTCGAGATAGACGTGACCATCGGTGTGATCGATCTCGTGCTGGAAGATGCGCGCGGTGAAGTCTTCGACTTCGATCTCGAGCGGATCGCCATCGTGATCGAAGCCTTTGAGACGAATGCGTTTGAAGCGCGGAGTCTCGCCGCCGAGGAACGGAACGCTGAGGCAGCCTTCCCAGTCGGTGATCTTGTCGGTGCCGATCGGCTCGTACGTCGCGTTGAAGATCGCGCCGACGCCAACGGATTTCACGCCGCGACGTTTGGCAACGCGTTCCTGCACTTCGAACACGAAGATGCGCAGCGGAAGATGCACTTGCGGTCCGGCGAGGCCGACGCCTTCGTACGCGTGCATGGTCTCGACCATGTCGTCGATGAGTTGTTTGAATTTGCCGGCTTTGATGTCTTTGATCTCGACGTCGGATGCGCGTTCGCGCAGGACGGGATGACCGAGCCGCGATACTTTGAGGATTGACATCCCCGCAGTCTAACCCGCCTCGGCCTGCCTCATTCGCAGCGCAATGATCAATGCGATCGCCATGAACACGCCGCCGCCGTAGAAGCCACCGCGCGCGCCAGCCCAGTCGTACAACGCGCCGGCGACGATCGGTCCGAGGAATCGTGCGAGTGAGCCCGCCGAGGTCGCGAGTCCGAGAATGCTGCCGCGATCGCTCTCCGGCGATGCTTTCGAGACGAGCGCGGTGAGCGCGGGATAGCAGAGACCTTGTCCGATCGCGATGAGGAACGCGACGAGATACAGCAGCGGCACGCGATAGATCGACGGAATCAGAAAGAAGCCGATCATGAAACACGTCGCGCCGACGATGATCACGCGCCGCTCGCCGAGTCTCTTCACGAGTCGTCCGATCAATCCGCCTTGAATCAACGCGACGATCACGCCCATGAACAAAAAGAAGTACGCCATGTCGAGCTGGCGAAAGTGAAATCGATCCCGCCCGTGCAGCGTGACGTTGATCTCCATTCCCGAGACCGCGAGCAGCGTGAGGAACAGACCCGCGAGCAGCGATCCGAGAACGTGGCTCGAGAACACTTCGCGCCACAGCTTCGAATCGAACTGCGGCGGAACGCCGGTGCGCGGCACGATCGTCGCGGGCTTCGATTCAGCGAGCACCGCGAGTGCGACGAGAAATGCGGTGAACGACAAACCGGCAGCGACGAGACCAGGAATGAGATTGCCGTGCAGTCCGTGCTTCGTGCCGACCGTCGAGAGAATGCCGCTGAGTGGCGGACCGAGAATGAAGCCGAGGCCAAACGCGGCGCCGATGAGGCCCATGCCTTTCGCGCGATTCTCCGGCGACGTCGAATCGGCGATGTACGCCTGCGCGGTGCCGATGTTCGCGCCGCCGACGCCCGCGATCACACGCGACGCGAAGAGCAATCCGAGACTGCGCGAAAACGCGAAGAGCAGATAGCCGCAGAAACTCGCGGTGAGACTGATGAGCAGCACCGGCCTTCGACCGATGCGATCGGAGACGCGTCCCCAGATCGGCGCGAAGATGAACTGCATGATCGAGTAGATGCCGACGACCGCGCCGACAGCCATGCCGCTCGCGCCGTACTCGCGCGCGTAAAACGACAGGAACGGGATGACCATCCCGAATCCAATCAGATCGATGAAGACCGTGAGAAAGAGAACGAGGAGCGAGGCACGGCGCATGTGGCGGTGGGAGTGTACAGGGCCGTAGTCAGTAGTCGGTAGTC
>JBQCJC010000164.1:0-6132 GCA_051953135.1 Thermoanaerobaculia bacterium
AAATCAACCGCATTCACCGCCACAGCAACAGGAGCTTCGCGCTCCACAGGACACGTGTGTCCACAGGAGAAATCATGAAACGGCTTTTGATGACGCTCATTCTGCTCGTCAGCACGGTCACAATGAACGCCGGTACGCGCATCATCCCGGTCGCGGGACATTTACCCGGCGCAAACGGCACGTCGTGGACGACGGACGTCAGCATCACCAACAACGACGGGTTCGCGACATCCGCACAGCTCGTGTTTCACGCCGGCAATGGCGCGACCGTGAGTCGCACGGTGCAATTACCCGCGAACGGATCGCTGCTGCTCACTGACGCGGTGCATCCGAATCAATTTTCAGGTGCCAACGCCGCGAGCTGGATCGGACAACTCGAGATTCGTTCCGGCGCGAGTATCAGCGCGTCCGCGCGAACGTTTACGACGGCCACAATCGGCGGAACGTATGGGAGCGCATACGAATCGTATGACCCGAGCGTTCTCACGCAAGAGGGCGCCATGAGCGGCCTCATTCAAAATGCGCGATTCCGCTCGAATATCGCTTACGTCAATGCGACGGATAACGTCTCGATCGTTTTCTACACACTGCGCGCGGAAAACGGCAGCGTCATCGCGACGAATCAAATCGCGGTCGGGGCGCACTCCACCGTGCAAATGCCGCTGACACGCGACATCGCACCGGCCAATGACGATTCACGCATTACGGTCGAATGGTCGGCCACGACGCCGCTCTATGCGATCGCAAGCGTCGTCGACAATCAATCCAACGATCCGACGAATATCCCGTCCGCGAACAGCGCGACCAATCTCTTCTTCCCGGTCGTCGGCCGCACCGCCGGTGCACAATCAACCTTCTGGAGCACCTCGGCCACAGTGACGTCGCGCGCGGACGCCCCGAGCACTGTGACGTTGGCCTATCGCGATAACACCAACGGCCAGCTCTTCACTCGCACCGTGGACCTTCCCGCACGCGGCACGGTACGCGCGGACGACGTGAATGCTTTTGTCGGCGCGAATGCAGGCTCGGGCTCGCTGACGATTTCCGCGACCACTCGCGTCGTCGCCGCGGTGCGCGTGTTCAATACGCTCGAAGATGGCTCGACCTACGGCTCCGCGTTACTGCCGCAGGAATCGGCGGTGCGCGCGCCGCTCGTCACGATCAAAGGCGTGCGTCGCGATGCGTCGTATCGCCTCAACGTCTCGCTCTCCAGCGGTTCGGCCGCGACGAACGGAACAGTGCGTTTATTCGATGACAACGGCAACGAAGTCGAAGCGGAGCCGTTCCATCTCGAAGGCAACGGCGCGACGCAGATCAATCTCAGCCGCGGCGGCGATGTCCGCTCGGGCGAGATCGAAGTCGAAACACACGACGGCAAGTCGGTGACGGCGGTTGCATCGAGCATCGACAATCGCACGGGCGACACGTCGGTGCGCGAAGCGGAGCAGGAGAACGAGCGCCACTCGGAGCTGGAGATTCGCATCAACCCGAAGACGGCGAACGTCGGCACCGCCGTCGCGTTCTCGATCGGCAACGCGACGAACGTGCAGTCGGTGCGCTGGACATTCGGCGATGGCGCGACCGGCAGCGGCACGAGCACGTCGCACGCGTACATCACCGCGGGTAAGTTCGATGTCCTCGCGGAGATCACGCTCGCGAACGGCGCGGTGGTACGCGATCAGGAAGACGTGCACGTCATCAGCGGGACCACGCCGGTGACGAGTGGTCCGATCGATTTCACGTGGTCGCCGCTCGCGCCGCAGCCGGGCGACACCGTCACGTTCACCGCTACCGGCGCGACGAACGGCGGCACGTTCAAGTGGAAGTTCCCGGGCGATGTGCGCAAGACCGGCAGCGTCGCGACGTTCACGTTCGCCAACGCGGGCGCATTCGAAGTGGAGCTTGAGCTCGAACACGGCGCGACGAACGATGAAGTGCAGCACATCGTCACGATCGGCAGCGGTTCGAACAACGGCGGCGGCAATCCAACGAATCCGGGACCGCTTGATTTCACGTGGTCGCCAGTCAATCCACGCATCGGCGACGTCGTCACGTTCACCGCGACCGGTACGACGAACGGCGGCACGTTCAAGTGGAAGTTCCCGGGCGATGTGCGCAAGACCGGCAGCGTCGCGACGTTCACGTTCACGAGCGCGGGCTCGTTCGAAGTGGAGTTGGAGCTCGAGCACTCGGGCGCGCCGACGAGTCCCGAGGTGCAGAAGATCGTGACGGTGGGTGGCGGATCGAATAACGGCGGCGGCACGGTGTCGTCAGTCGATTTTACGTACTCACCGTCGACGGTGAAGGTTGGTCAACCGATCACGTTCACCGCGACCGCGAATGGCGCGCTGCCGAACAGCGCGTTCTTCAAATGGCGCATGCCGGACGACTCACGCCCCACCGGCGCAACCACGACGTACACGTTCACGAAAACGGGCACCTACAAAGTGGAAGTGGAGATCGAGAACATCACCACGGACATCGAGCGGGAGAAGACGATCGTGGTGGTGAATTAGAGGGAGCTTCTTGTCATCCCGAGCGTGTGCGAGGGATCTGGTGGATTGGGCGGCGCGAGCCACGCGCATGTGCGAACCGCCCTCCCAGGTCCCTCGCTACGCTCGGGATGACACGCGGGTCACCCTTCGAGCGTCTTCCTCACAATCATCAACTGCCCGAGGTGATAGGCGTTGTGATCGAGCGTCAGGAGAATTTGGCGCAGCAGCGTCTGCCCGTCGCCGTGTGGGATCTTCGCGAAGAGATCCACCGATTCGTCATTCGCCAGCGACTCCAGTTCCTTCAAATCAGACTGATATTGCGCGACGCTGCGATCCCACTCCGCGTCATCCGCGGGCGCGACCGACGCCGGCCAGTAACCCGCGGGAAACTCCGGCGACTTGTGATTGGCGTCGCGGGAAAACTCCAGGATGTCCCACTGCGCGAGACGCAGATGCTCGAGCAGTTCCCACGCCGAATGCGGACCATTCGCCGGACGCTTGCCGCGCAGCTCGCGCGGAAACTCCTTCACCGCGTTTTCGAAACGAATGTGCGCGTGATCCCAGTCGAGCGCGCGCACCAATTGTTCGCGTAATGCCTTGTCACTCATCGAATCCTCCTGCCGTGATATTCGGCTTCCAACTTCCATGTCTCGCCGTCGCGCTGAAGCGTTTCCCCGAGCCAGCGAAACGAATCGTTTGTCGTATCGACGAATCGCAAGCGGAGCGGCGTCCCGTCGCCCTGACGCCCGAGCTGCACGATGTCCTCGTTTACACGCGTGCCGATCAACTCATCGCGGTGACCGCTGATCGGATTCATCCATGTCACTCGCCACGCCGCGATCGACGCGTCCCACACGCGAATCGTCGTGCCGTACGTCGCCATGAGATTCTCCGCCTTCATGATCCACACGTCCTGCACCGCGCGGCCTTCGAGCACCCAGCCGAACAGCGCGCGGCCCTTGATCCCGCGATCGCGCACGTCCTCGCCGTAGCGAATCACGTCGAGCTCCCACTCGCCGATCAGCCAGCCGTACACATCCAGCTCTTCCGGGATCTCCGGTGCGCGGCCATTCGCGGCCAGCGCCTCCATCATCAACATCGCCTCACCTCCAAACGTTCGTTGTGCGAGACGGGTTATAAGAGCGAGACGAGGAACGAATCTTGGCGAAAATTGCGGTCGAGCTGCAGAACGCGATTCGCGACAAACGTCGCGACGGCACTCCCGGAAATGCAACCTCGCGGTTGCTCTTCGCGCGCGACGGCATCCGCGTGCTCGACGTGCTCTGCACCTCGGGACCCGAGGATCGTCCGTTCGAAGAACGCCACGACAAAGTGTCGATCTCGATCGTCGCTGCCGGAACCTTTCAGTACCGCACGACGAAGCACGCCGAGTTGATGTCCCCCGGCTCGCTGCTGCTGGGGCATCCGCAACTCGCATACGAGTGCGCGCACGCGCACGGCACCGGCGATCGCTGCATCTCGTTTCAGTTCACCGCCGATGCGTTCTCACGCATCACGAGCATCGATCCCGCGTTTCGCGCCTCGCGCATTCCGCCGAGTCGCGAGCTCGCATCGCTCGTCGCACGTGCATGCGCGGCGCTCGCGATGAGCAACGCATCGTGGGAAGAGCTCGCGATCGAAGTCGCCGCGCGCACGACGAAGCTCGCGAACGACATCGACATCGATGCGCAATCCGCACCGATGAACGTCATCGCGCGCGTCACGCGAGCGATTCGCATCCTCGAACAACGCCGCGATGTTTCGTTGCAACGGCTCGCGAGCGATGCGGGCATCAGTCCGTACCACTTCCTGCGCACATTCACGCAGCTCACCGGCACCACGCCGCATCAATTCTCATTGCGCTCGCGATTGCGCGAAGCGGCGATCGCGCTGACCAGCGATCGCGATCGCATCATCGACGTCGCGCTCGACTCCGGCTTCGGCGACGTTTCAAATTTCAATCGCGCGTTTCGCGCCGAATTCGGCGTGAGCCCGCGCAACTTTCGAAAGGAAATGCTTCGATCGCCATCGAAGCATGCGTCGCTCTGATCGATGACCATGCCGCGCATGACGAACACCGAGCACCACTACTCCACGACGATCGAGTGGAACGGCAATCGCGGCACCGGCACGCAGACATACGCGGGCTACGGACGCGAGCATGTTGCGACGATCGATGCGAAGCCCGACCTCGCGCTCAGTTCCGATCCGGCGTTTCGCGGTGACGCGACGAAACACAATCCCGAGGATTTGCTGCTGATGGCGGCGGCCTCGTGTCACATGCTCTCGTACCTCGCGGTCTGCGCGAAGCGCGGCATCAACGTAATTTCGTATCGCGATCGCGCTACCGGCACGCTGCAACTCGATGCGCGCGGCGGCGGAAAATTTTCGGAGATCGTGCTGCATCCAGAGGTCGTCGTCGCGGATACGAGTCAGATCGAGCGCGCGATCGAATTGCACGACGAGGCGCACGCGCTCTGCTTCATCGCGAACTCGATCAGCGCACCGATTCGTCATGAAGCGAAGGTGACGGCATGACGATGTTCGATCTCGCCATCGCGCTCGAAGATCGCCCCGGAGCGCTCGCCGAAATGGGCGAAGCGCTCGGCCGCGCCAACGTCAGCATCGAAGGCGGCGGCGTCTTTCACGGCAACGCGCACTTTCTCTTTCACGATGCCGAAGCCGCAACGCGCGCGTTGCGCGACGCGGGCATTCGCGTCGAGCGCGTTTCGGAAGTCGTCACGCTGCGATTGCGTCAGGCGGAACCGGGGCAGCTCGGCAAAATCGCGCGACGCATGGCCGATGCGAACATCAACATCGAGATTCAGTACAGCGATCACGATCATCAGTTGATTCTGGTCGTCGACGACTTCGCACGTGCGAACGCGATTGCCGCGGAGTGGATGCGCGGTGAGTGACGTCGCGACACTCGCGGCGCTGCTCGCCGATCCGGCGCGCGCGAGCATGCTCATGGCGCTGATGAGCGGCACGGCGTTGACCGCGACGGAATTGGCGATCGAAGCGGGCGTGGCGCCGTCAACGGCGAGCTCGCATCTCGCGAAGCTCGTCGACGCGCAACTCGTCACGATCGAGAAGCAGGGACGCCATCGCTACTTTCGAATTTACGACGACGAGATCGCGTCGATGATCGAAGGAATTCACGGCATCGCCACGCGCGTGCCGAAGCGACGCGGTCCCACCGATCCCGCGCTGCGTCACGCGCGCGTCTGCTACGACCATCTCGCGGGCGAGCGCGGCGTGTGGATGTTCGAGCAACTGAAGCGCCGCGAGTTGCTGACGCTCGAAGGAGCGGGTCGCGCGTTCTACGCGAATTTCGGAATCGACGTCGACGCGATCGCTTCGCAGCGAAGACCGTTTTCGCGCGCGTGTCTCGATTGGAGTGAACGACGCCACCACCTCGCGGGCGCGCTGGGCACGGCGATTTTGAATCGCATGTTCGCGCTGCGCTGGGCGCGGAGGGAGCTCGACAGCCGCGCGGTGGTATTCAGCGCAGACGGCGCCCGCGCATTTCAACAGTTCTTCAGTGGAGCGGGGGGGGGGTTGGGCCGCCCGGCCCCAAAGCCCGCGACAGGGTTTCGCCCCCCGTCCCCAAAACCCGGGGGGGGGGGCCCCCCCG
>JBQCJC010000165.1:0-15312 GCA_051953135.1 Thermoanaerobaculia bacterium
GAAGGAAATCCCGGCCACCGGCGCGGGGGGGCGGGGCCGCCCCCCCGCGGGGGGGGGCGGGGGGGGGGGGGGGGGCGCGGCCCCCCCCCCCCCCCCCCCGCCCCCCCCCCCGCCCCCCCGCCCCCCCCCCCCCCCCCCCCCCCCCCCCTCCACTGGTGATCTCGTCGGTCTCGGGCTTCTTCCGCATGTCGAGGAACAGCAGCGCGATGCCGATGCAAATCGCTGAGTCCGCGACATTGAATGCCGGCCAGTGATGATTGCCGACGTACACATCGAGGAAATCGACGACATAGCCGAAGCGGAATCGATCGACGAGATTGCCGATCGCGCCACCGAGGATGAGATGCAGTCCGGTTTGCAAGAGGCGATCGGAAACCGCGGAGCGGAACGCGTAGACGAGCACGACGCAGAACACCGCGATCGCGCCGAAATTGAGCAGCATCGGGACGATCTTCGACGACGCATTCGCGCCGATGCCGAACGCCGCGCCGGTGTTGCGCACGTGCACGAGCTGGAAGAAGTTCGGGATGACCGGGATGGCCTCGTGCAGATCGATTTTCGTCAGCACGAGGAACTTGGTCCAGAGATCGAGAATGATGATCGCGGCCGTGATGGCCAGGTAGTGAACGCGCTTCAACGAATGGCTCCTGCTGTCTGACGCTCGTCGATCAATCGATCGAGCTCGTTGCGAAGTTTGCCGAGAATCTCGTCGTAGGTGTAGTGGCCGAGGGACTCCGGTCCGCGCTTGAGGTTCACGTAATTCGGCGCGCACCACATGCCGAGGTCCGCGTCATCGGTTTCGCCGGGACCGTTCACGCGACAACCCATCACCGCAATCGTGATGTCGTGATCTTTCGCATACTGCGTGATTTCTCGCACGTTCTGAGCCAGATCGATGAACGCTTCGTTCTCGACGCGCGAGCACGAAGGACAACTGATGATGTTCAGTCCCTTGTGCTCGAAACGCGGTACGGAGCGGAAGCGACCTTCCTTGATGTCGTCGAGAATCGCGCGGCCGACGCGAATCTCTTCGCCCTTCTGTTCGAAGGGTAGCGTCAGCGAGACGCGAATGGTGTCGCCGATGCCGCGCGTGATGAGCTGCTCGAACGCGATGCGCGTCTTGATGATCCCGTCCGGCGGCATGCCTGCTTCGGTGACGCCGAGGTGCAACGGAACATCGGGACGCATTTCTGCGAATCGCATGTTCGCGTCGATGACTTTGTTCGGATCCGAGTCTTTGATCGACACGCAGTACTGATCGAAGCCGATCTCGTCGAGCATCGCGCAATGTTCCGCCGCGGACTCGATCATCGGCGTGATCGAATCATCCTTGTCGTACTTCGCGAGCTTGTCGGGATCGACCGAGCCCGCGTTCACGCCGATGCGCATCGCGCAGTTGTGTGCGCGCGCGACGTCGACGAGGTACTGCACTTTCTCGCGGATGCTCTTGTCGCGCTCGATGTGGTAGAGGTGGCCGGGGTTGTAGCGCAGCTTCTGAACGAACGGCGCGACCTTTTCGGCGAGGCGGTAATTTTCCTGTAAATCGATCGACAGGTTCGCGTTCGGACGCGCGGCGCGGATCTCGGCGAGCGCGATCACGTCCTTTGGATTGTCGACGGCGATACGGATGACGTCGGCACCGGCGGCCTCGAGCAGCTCGACCTGCCGAATGGTGGCGGCGATGTCCTGCGTGCGCGTCGCGGTCATGGACTGCACGGCGATCGGGTTCGAGCCACCGATCTTCACGTTGCCGATACGGATCTCGCGTGTCTGTCTGATCGTCACGCGCCTTCCTAACGTCTCGAACGACCGAAGATTCCAGCGCGGCGCCGCTTACGCCGGCTTCCGGAGCTTCATCATGTGGCGCTCGGGTGCGTCGAGCGGCGCGAATCCGAACTGCGCGTAAAGTCCGTGCGCATCGCGTGTGACGAGGTGCCAGCGCCGCAGAGTCTGCAGTTCGGGATGGTCGCTGATCGCCTGCATGAGCTGTTTCGAGATGCCGTGGCCGCGATGGGATTCGAGAACGAAGACGTCGGCGATGTACGCGAAGGTCGCGTAGTCGGTGATGACGCGCGCGAAGCCGACCTGCACTTCGTCATCGAATGCGCCGAAGCAAAGCGAGTTCTCGATGGAGCGCTCGACGCGCTCGCGCGGAATGCCGCGCGCCCAGTACGACTCGTTGCTGAGGTAGTTGTGAATGCGCGTCACGTCCATGCGCGCGCGATCGTTCGTGATCTCGATGTTCATGTGTCAGACGATCGGCTGATCGATCCTTTCCTCTCCGATGCCGCCGAGGATGTGGAGCGCGGTTTCGAGCTCGGGGATGTTCGACGGACTGCCGATGCACACGCGCACCGCGCGTGGCACATCGCCCACTGCGAACGACGACGCACTCGCGACGCGCACGCGACGGCGGCGCGCTTCATCCGCGAATGCATCGGGCGTCCATCGCTTCGGCACTTCCATCCAGAGATGTCCGGAGCGTGCGTCGCCTGTGGCGTTCGACAAAATCCGTCGCGCCGTCCGATTGCGCAGCGCAACCTCGGCGCGTTTCAACTCCACGATCTTCGCCGCGGTGCCGTCTTCGATCCACGATGCCGCGAGCTCCGCGGTCACCGGCGATGCGAACAACACGCTCGCGGCGAGCGCATTGTGTAACCGCGGCAGGTACACATCCGGCGCGGCGAGATAGCCGACGCGCAGCGACGGCGCGAGCGCTTTACCGAGTCCGGTGAGGAAGATCGTGCGATCGGGTGCGAACGCGGCGAGCGGCGCCGGTGTTGATTCGAGCAGGAATCCGCAGACGTCGTCTTCAATGATCGTGATGCCGTGCTTCGATGCGATCGCGGCGAGCTCGCGGCGGCGTTTCTCGGGGAAGACGATGCCGGTGGGATTGTGCAGCGACGGAATGGTGTAGAGCACGCGCGGCGCTCCGCGTCCGCGCACGGCGCGCTCGAACGCGGCGGGCTCGATGCCGTAACGATCGAGTGGCAACGGCTGCAGCTTGATGCCGAGCATCGACGCGATCGCTTTCGCGCCGTGATAAGTGACGGATTCGGTGAGGATGGTGTCGCCCGCGCGCGCGGTCGCGGCAAAGGCGAGGAGGATCGCATGCTGCGTTCCGGCGGTGACGACGATGCGCGCTGGATCGGTGCCGCGACCGACCCACGCGGCACCAGCCGCGCGATGGCGTTCGCTTCCTGCACCGGCCGCGTATGTCGCGCTGGCGAGCGTCTTCGCGGCGCGATCGAGCATCGCGGGCGAGGGGAGTGGGAGAGGGATGTTGACGACGTTCGTCGCCAGGTCGATTTCGTTCGTTGGCGCAACCGCCTTCGATGCGTTGCGCGCGGTGCGGACGAAGGTTCCACGTCCGGTCATCGATTCAACGAGTCCGCGTCGCGCCGCTTCGCCATACGCGCGAGTCACGGTCACGGCCGTGATCCCGAGGGACCTGGCGAGATCTCGATGCGTGGGGAGCTGACTGCCGGAGATCAGCACACCCGCGCGCACATCGCGTTCGAGTGCATCGGCGATGCGCGCGTAGATCGGCGCAGCGGAGTCGGGGAGGCGAGGTGACCAAATTGTCATATCGATTGCGTCATACTTGACGCGCATGGAGTGTATCACTATGGTTCCGCGCATGACGAAGCATGAAGTTCTGAACGAGTCGCTGATGAACCGCGCGTACGCGCACGCTACCGAGTTTTTGCGCGGCGTCGTCGATCGCCACGTAGGCGCGCGCGCCACACGCGACGAGTTGCTCGCCGCGTTGCGGGTGCCGTTGCGCGATCGCGGAGAAGATGCGGATGCCGTAATCGATGCACTCGCGTCGCAGGCCGATCGCGGCGCACTCGCGAGCGCCGGTCCGCGCTACTTCGGCTTCGTCATCGGCGGCAGTCTTCCGGTTGCACTCGCGGCAGACTGGCTGATCAGCGCGTGGGATCAGAATCCGGGGATCTACGCGACGTCGCCGATCACGTCGGTGATCGAAGACATCGCGCGCGAGTGGCTGCTCGAACTGTTCGATCTTCCGCGTGAATCCGGCGTCGGATTCGTGACCGGTTGTCAGATGGCGAACTTCACGTGTCTCGCCGCGGCGCGTCATGGTGTGTTGCGCCGCGCGGGTTGGGATGTCGAGGCGGATGGTCTCGCCGGTGCGCCGCACATCAATCTGATCGCGAGTGCGGAGTCGCACGTCACGATCGACGTCGCCATGCGTTACCTCGGCTTCGGTACCCGCGCGTTGCTGCGCGTCGAGACCGATGAACAGGGCCGCATGCGTCCCGATCGTTTGCGCCGTCTGCTCGAGAATGTCTCGGGCCCGACGATCATCTGCGCGCAAGCAGGCAACGTGAACACCGGTGCCTTCGATCCTCTGCGCGAGATCGGTGAGATCGCGCGCGAGCACGAGGCGTGGCTGCACATCGACGGTGCGTTTGGCTTGTGGGCGCGTGCGAATAGGAATCTCGCGCCGCTCGCGGACGGAATCGATCTCGCCGATTCGTGGGCGACCGATGCGCACAAGTGGCTGAATGTGCCGTACGACTGCGGCGTCGCGATCGTGAAGCACGCGGACGATCAGCGCCGGGCGATGACGTCGACGGCGGCGTATCTGGTGCAGACGAGTGGGATCGAGCGCGATGCAGTGGATTGGGTTCCGGAGTTTTCGCGCCGCGGTCGCGGGATCACGGTGTACGCGGCGCTGCGTCACCTCGGGCGTGAAGGTGTCGCGGAGCTGATTCAGCGAAATTGCGATCAGGCGAAGCAGATGGCGGAATTGCTCCGCACGGTGCCGGGTGTGGAGATTCTCACGGATGTGGTGCTGAATCAGGTGTTGGTGCGTTTCGGCGGCGACGACGATACGACGCGACGAGTGATCGCAGGTGTGCAGCAGGAAGGAACGTGCTGGTTAGGTGGTACGACGTGGCACGGGATGGCAGCAATGCGGATCTCGATCTCAAACTGGTCGACGACCTCAGAAGATATCGCTCGCAGCGCGGCAGCCATTGCCAAAGTGGCTGGGGGATGACGGGAAAGACAACCGCTCCCCGTCGTCTTCCCTCACTACTTCAGCACTTTGCTAACGCGCGCGAGCAGTACTGAGTTCTTCACTGGCTTGCGGATGAAATCCGACGCTCCGATCTCGAACGCCTTCACTTCCGGCTCCTCGCCGGGCAGACCTGAGATGAAAATCGTCGGTACCTCGATTCCCTTCTCGTGCAGCGCCTGCAGCACCTTGTGCCCGTCGATGAACGGAAGATCCACATCCAGCAACATCAGATCCACACGCTCGCGACCCATCAGCATCAGCGCGTCCGCGCCGTCCTGCGCCAGCAGCACGTTATAGCCTGCCGTCTTCAGCACCGCGTTCGTCAGCTCGCGATTCAGAACGTTGTCTTCCACGACCAGCACCGTCTTCCGCTGATCCTTCTCGCTTTGCGTTGCCGCGATGCGGCGCTTGCGGAGCTGCACGATTTCCTGCTCCAGCGCCTTCGTCTGTGCGTCCGGTTCCACATCCAGCTCGCGCCGCAGAATCTTTGCGCACGTGTCGTACTGCTGCAGCGCGTTCAGAAGATCGCCGCTCTGCATGTACAACTTCATCAGCGTGCGGTGCATCGACTCCTGCAGCGGATCGATGCGCAACCCCTGCTGCGCGACACCGATCGCCTCATCGATCGAACCGTGGCGCGAGAGCTGCTCGACGAGCTGCGCGTGCGCGCGCAACGCGAGGCGATGCAATCGATCCCGCTCCGCGATCACCCACTGATCGAACTTCTCCTCGTCGATTTGGAACCCGTCGAGAAAATCGCCCGCGTAGAGACGCGATGCCGGATCGAGTGCTTCCGCCGTTCCCGTCGTGACGAGTTGTTCGAACTCCACCACATCGACGTAGATCAGCGACGCATCGAGCGAGAGGAAGTCGCCTTCCTCCACGAGAATCTTCTGCGACGAGACCTGCGCGAGCTCCTTGCGCAGCGTCGAAAGCGTCTGGCGCAGACTCTGTCGCGCCTGTTCCGGCGCCGTGCTGCTCCACAGAAGACCGGCCATCTTGTCGCGCGAGACGAGCTGCGACGGTTTGACCGCGAGATACGCGAGCATGGCCTGCGACTTTTTCGCCGAGATCGTCACCAACGATCCCGATTCCGTGCGCAGCCGAAAATCCCCCAGCAACTCCAGATGTAAGACCGCCATCGTTTATCCGCGACGGATTATAGAGGTGGTCTGCCGTCAATACGTTGCTTTGGCCCCGCTCCAGCAGGTTTGATCGCCGAGGAAAGCCCGAATTTCGGGCAGACGCTGGTCGACGTCCGACTCGCCGATCTCGATGATGCGCCGCGTGTATGAAGGCTCGAACAAGAGCAGCGACAGAAAATCGGGCGACTCCGTTTCGTTCCCACCCAGCGCGCGCACCAGCAATTTCATCTTGCGCGGCAGATACCGTTCGTAGTGTCCCGCGAGCTTGCCGAGATCCACCGACGGCCGCAGCACCAGCAGATCCACCGGCTTCAATCCATCGCGTTCATGCGGCGCCATTTTGCGCAGCAGATCGTTCATCCGCTCCATGCGCGCGACGTCTTCGTCGATCACATCGAGAAACACCGCATTCACGAGCTGCCCAAGAATTTGTGCAGCGGGCGGATAGCCGCTCACCGAGGGCGTCGACGCTTCCGCCATCGAACGCTGATAGCCCGTCGACATCGCGATGATGCGCCGCGCGCCCATGTGCACCGCGGGTGAGAGCGGTGCCGCGAGACGAATGCCGCCGTCGCCATGCCACTCGTTGTTGATCTGCACCGCCGGAAACACGAACGGCAGCGCCGACGATGCGAGCACATGCTCGATCGTGAAGCGCGTCATCGCCACGCGGCGATTCGGACCTTCGTACACGTCGTAGTTGCGCCCCTGCACCCAGCGCACGGTTTGTCCGGTCGAGTAATCGATCGTCATCAGCGCGAACGCCGTGAGATCGCCGGAGCGAAGGTTCTCGTCGATCCCCTGAATCGGCGTGCCCGGCGGCACGTTCAGCACGCGGCAAAGCAGATTGCGCAGCGGCGTGGTGTCGACGACGCCGTGCGGCTGCGACTGCGACCATCGTGTTTTTCGCGGCAGCACCGAAGCGAGTGCAGAGCGAAACGGCAGCAGCACTTTCCAGTCGAAGTGATAGATCGAATCGCAATTCAGCTCGCACCACATACGGTCGAGCTCTTCGGCTTTTTCGGCCAGCGTTCCGGGCCGCGCCGCGAGATAAATCGCGTTGATCGCGCCGGCCGAGACGCCGGTGATGATCTGGAACTTCAGCCGCGGAAAATGCCGCGCGATTCCTTTCAGCAGGCCGACCTGATATGCCGCTCGCGCGCCCCCGCCGGTCAAAATGACCGCGAGATCGCCCGGTGCGTCGTCTGTGATTTCCGGCATTACGTGCGCAGGTACGCTCATCCGTTCACGGAGAATTGCGAACGGTTTGCCAAGGCGGGAGTTGGCGGTTGACGGTTGACAGTTGGCGGTTCGCCCGCGACATGCTGTTTTCGCCAGATGCAACAAATGGCAGCAGGCGTGCTGTTGGTTGCAATCGATGCGTGAGGCCAACCGCCAACCGCCAACCGCCAACCAACAACCGCCAACCACCGCTGTGATCGGCGGCGGCATCAACGGTTGCGGGATCGCGTGGGAGCTCGTGCGGCGCGGGTATCGGGTCACGTTGTTCGAGAAGGGCATCTGCGGTGCGCAGACGTCGTCGAAGACGACGAAGATGATTCATGGCGGGCTGCGGTATCTCGAGCATCTGCACTTCGGGCTCGTGCGCGAGTCGCTGCGCGAGCGCGCGTGGCTGTTGAAACACCTGCCCGAGCTCGTGAAGCCGATGGAAGTTTTGCTGCCGGTGTATGCCGACAGTCCACGCTCGCGCGCGGAGATCCGACTCGGTCTGCTGCTCTACGACTTTCTCGCGGGACGTGAAAATCTGCAGCGCCATCGCGTGCGCAGCATCGATGAGCTGATCTCGCTTGCGCCGCTTTCGCCCGCCGGACTTCTCGGCGGATTTTCATACTGGGATGCGCAAGTCGATGACTACGCGCTCGTGCGCACGGTCGTGGCCTCGGCGATTCGCGATGGTGCGGACATTCGCGAGAACACACGCGTCGAATCGATCGAGCGCGATGGCGATGGCTGGCTGATTCAATCCGATCGCTTCGGCACCGAGCGTTTCTCGCTCGTCGTCAACGCTGCGGGTCCGTGGATGAACGAACTGCTACGCGACAACGGCATCGCCGCGTCGTATGTGCTGTCGCTCGTGCGCGGATCGCACATCGTGTTGAAACAGCGCATCAGCGAGCGAGGATTGCTTCTGCAATCGACGACCGATCGCCGCGTCTTCTTCGTGTTGCCGTCGAAAGAAACGACGCTGGTCGGAACGACGGAGGTCCTGCAGCACGAATCGCTCGATTCCGTTTATCCGCACGACGACGAGATCGAGTATCTGATTCAGCGCTTCAATCGTTACTTTCGCGATGCGATCTCACGCGACGACGTGCAGTCCGCGTTCGCGGGCGTGCGTCCACTCGTCGGCCGCGCGTCGAATCCGAGTGCGATCGGCCGCGATTCTCGCGTCGTGCGCGATGGCAATCTCATCAACGTGTTCGGCGGAAAGATGACGACGTTTCTTTCGCTCGCACGAAACGTGGCGCTGCGCGCGGACAATTACTTCGGCCGTTCACGCGATGCAAAGCCGCCCGTGTTCGCAGTGCAGTCACCCGACGCGCGCGTGGCGTGACATAAACTCTCGCGCATGACCTTCGTCCCGACACTCGACACCGAAGGAAAGCACCGCCCTCGCATCCCGCGCACGCTCGACGCCACTGAAGTTCGTGTGCTCGGCTCGCTGATGGAGAAGCAACTCTCCACGCCCGAGTACTACCCGCTGACGTTGAATGCACTCGTCGCGGCATGCAATCAGAAATCGAATCGCGAGCCGGTCATGGAACTCGGCGAGAACGAGATCCTGCGCGCGCTCGATCGTCTCCAGGACGAGAAGCTCGTCTGGAAGGTGCTCGGCGGCCGCGCCGTGCGCTACGACCACAACCTCGACGCCGTGTGGCATCTGCAGAAAGGCGAGAA
This sequence comes from Thermoanaerobaculia bacterium, assembly GCA_051953135.1. GTDB lineage: Bacteria > Acidobacteriota > Thermoanaerobaculia > Gp7-AA8 > Gp7-AA8 > QHVT01. The sequence continues at coordinate 9,115 of JBQCJC010000165.1, forward strand.
GGCGTTGCTCACGCTGCTCTTTTTGCGCGGACCGCAAACCGCCGGCGAACTTCGCGGACGCAGTGATCGCCTGCATTCGTTCGACAGCGTCGGTGAAGTCGAAGAAACGCTGCGCGACATGGGCCAGCACAGCGAGCCGCTCGTCAAACAACTGCAGCGGCGTCCCGGACAGAAAGAAGAACGCTGGGCGCACATCGTCGGCGGTGCGATTGTCGAAGAGCCGGTCGCAACGTCGTCGCACGACGATGCGCCGCGCGCGACCGGCGAGCCGTTGTCCGCGCGCGTGCTGCGACTCGAAGAGCAGGTGGCGATGCTGACGAATGAGCTGCGCGAGCTGAAGGCGAAGTTAGGGGAGTAAGACCTCGACGTCGCCGGGCGCCGTCACTTCTTTCGACTGCGTTTCGTATCCATACACCGTCGCCACGACGCGGTACTTGCCGGGCGCGACGCTGAAAATGGATTGAGTCCCATCCATTGTTCGCTCCGAGCGCACGGGGATGTAGCTGCCATCGAGATCGGTGAGATAAACGTGCGCTTCGAGCGGCGTGTTCGTCTTCGCATCGGCGATGCGCACGCGCAGCAACGAGACGGGCGAGAGCTCGAATGTCATCGGTGCGTTCGCGGATCCGAGGTTGATCGGAATGCTGCGATGGCCGTGGCCGCGCGCCGATGCAATCACGCGATGCGGTCCTGCGCCCGCGGTCGAAATGCGGAAGCGGCCGAGAGCGTCGGTTTGCACTTCGCTGCCGACCGAGGTCGTTTCGACACCGACGCCGACGAGTGTGACGAGCGCATCGGCGAGTGGTTCGCGCGTCGCTGCATCGACCACCGTGCCTTCGAGAATCTGCTCGCGCAACTCGATGTCGATCGATTCGCCGCCGCGAATCTCGCGAGTCGCCGAGTACTGACGATCGCTCGTGCGCTCCGCGAACGCGAAGATGCGATAGCGGCCGGCGGTCGCGAGCGTCACGTCGTACGCGCCATCGTCACGCGTGTACGTGGACGACATCGCACCGTCGTTCTCCGATGAGATGAACGTCACGCGCGCGCCGCTGAGAGGTCTGCCTTCGAGCCGCACGCGGCCGCTCACGCGAATCGTGCCGCCGAGATCGAGATCGACGCGTTGCGGTTGCGTGGCGGTGAGCGTGATTTTCCTGCGCGCCGTTGCGATTCCGCCGAGCGTCGTCTCGACCTGCGCCGTGACGTACACCGTGCCGAGGGGCGCGTCCTCGATGCGATAACTGCCGCTGTCGTCGATCGCACTCTCCGCGCCGTTTTCGTCCGACGATGCGAACACCGTGCGTCGCACGATCTTGCCGGACGACGCCGGAATCCCCGTCACGATCCCGTAGATCGTTCCGCGCGGACGCTCGTCGAGCGTGATCGTCAACTCCTTGACCTTCGCCGGATCGACGTCGCGAATCTCCGCGTGCATCTCGTCCTTGTACGCTGCCACCGTGTAGCGCGCGCCGATGAGACCGCGCAGCGTGAAGTGACCATTCGCGTCCGTGATCGCGGGCTGATGCTCGCCACCAACGGCCGGCGTGGTTGCGGCGACTTGCGCTTCCGCGACCGGTTTACCCGCACGTGTCACGACGCCTTCAATCGTCAATCCTCGCGACAAGCGCACTTCGATCGGTGCGAGATTCGCTTCCGTCGTGAGCGTCTGTCGAAACGGAACGAAACCTTCTTTGCGAACCATCAGGCTCACATCCGTCGCATCAAGACCGCTGATCGTGAACGAACCGTCGGCGCTCGTGCGCGCGGTCGATGGCGCAACGCGAAGGCGTCGTCGCTCTGCATTCCCGGCCAACACCACGACGTCCGCACCTTCAACCGCGGACGATGTCTCATCGACGACGCGGCCACTGATCGCGAGCCCGTGATCGAGACGCAATTCGAGCACCGCCGGCTCACGCTCATCAACCCGCACCTCGGCTGGTTCCGGCAGCACATATCCCGACGCGTTGATGCTCACGCGATACGCGCCCGTCGGAATCGTGAGACGCACGACGCCGTCGTTCGCGCTCGCCTCGCGATCGAGCTGGCGCCGATCGTTCGCGGGACGCGATTCATCCGCGAGCGCGCTGATCGAATACACGAACGTGCGCACTGCCTGTCGCGTATCGCCATCAGTCATGCGCAGTTCGAGCGTGCCCGCGGGCTCGAGCGCCAGATTCACCGTCGACGGCGCTTTCACGTCGAAGAACTGATTCACGAGCTCTTCGTACTTCGTGAGCACGAGGCGATACGCGCCGCGCGCGAGACCTTCGATCTTGAAGCGACCCTGCGCATCGGTCGTGATCGCGGCATCGGTGCGACGCGCGCCGGCGACGAGAACCTGCACGCCTGCCACGCCGACGTTGTTGCGCAGCACGCGGCCTTCGATCGCGAATGCGTCGTCGAGCGTGACGTCGATCGTCGTTGCGCGCGGAATCGCGCGATTCGCAAGCGTTCGCAGTTGATGCTGCTCCGCATCGACCGCGAAGTCGTACGTGTCCGGTACGAGTTGCAGCGTTGCTTCGCCGTTCGCATCGGTACGTGCGGCGTCGTCCCCGTACGGAATCGACAGTAGGAACGACGCATCCGGTCGTCCGCTCGTCTCCTCCGACGCGCCGAATCCACCGCGCGCGTTTGCGACCGGCTTCTTCTCCGCATCGACGATGCGCATCGTGACGCTCTCGAACGTCGGCAGCTTCAAATCGATCGCGAGGTCGGAGTCTTTGATCACGAATGATTTCGAGCGCGTCGTCGAATGACGCGGAGGGCGTGCAATCACGACCGCCGGATCACTCTGCTCGAACGCGGGTGCGACGATCGCGTAACGGCCATCCGCGTTCGTGCGTACGAACGGCTCGTAAATGAAATCGGTGGCGGGTCGAGTCGCGAGAATCACCTGCACGCGCGCGTTGCGCACGGGCTTGTCGTTTGCGTCGACGATGCGGCCGCGGATCACCGGTGGCTTGATGAGCGCGATGTCGACCGTCGCCGTGCGTTCCTTCGCCAGATCGACCAGCGCCGGCTCGCTGCCTTCCTCGTACATGCGCGCGGTGTCGGCGAGACGCAATCGCGCGGGATAGCCGTCGTCGATCGTGACGATGTAGCGCTGCATCGCGAGGCCGGTTGCGGCGAAGCGGCCTTTCGCATCCGTGATTACGCGCCACGACGTGGCGGCGCTGTCATCGGTCATCGGATGCAGCAGAATCGGCGCGCCCGCCAAAGGTTTGTCGTTCACGTGCACCGTGCCGCTGATCGTGCCGCCGCCGCGCTCGCGCGTCATTGCTGTGATCGATTTCGGTTGGATGTCGTCTCGATCGGAGCTCTTCGGCGACATCGTGATCGTGATCGGCAGATCGCCGGGCAACGCGAGCATCGACTTCGTCGCGAGCGCATCGGCTTCGATCGTCAGCGAGAGCAGCGCGTCAGGAAGATTCGTCATCGCGAAGCAGCCGTCGGTCGCGACGACGTTCGCAATCGGTTGTTGTTCGAGGATGCGTGCGGTGATGCGCGCGTTCGGCACGAGCGTTCCGTCCGGCGTGTAGACGCAGCCTTCGAGGTCGAGCGCCGCGGCCGGAAACGATAGAGCGAGAGCGATCACTATCCAGAGGGACGAGCGCATGTCGATCAGACGCAACCGCGTGCGAAAAAACACCATTTCCGTCCGTCACAGACAAAGGTGTGATGCGACATGCAACCGTCTCGCTTTACACGGACATGATGTTTTCGTACGAAAAGTTCCATTTGTGGATGTACAAATGGGCGGCAACGCGGCGTTACGGATGAAAGACTCCGCTAAGTTCCATAACAACTGTGTTACCGTTTTCCGCATCCAAAAAGGGTCCTCCCCACAATGCATGATGACGACGCCGGCCTGCCCGACTTCGATGCCTTGTATCGGCAATACCGTCAGCTTCTGCTGAGCATCGCGACGAGCAAGTTTCATGTCGCGGTCGAGGATGCGGAGTCGCTGGTGCACGATGTCTTCGTCAGTCTGATGACGCGTTATCACGTCGTGCGGAACATGCGCATGTGGCTGGTCGGCGCGATTTGCAATGCGTGCCGGTATCGTCTGCGCCAGGTTGCGCGCGCGGTGCCTCTGGAGGAAAACGAAGAGCACGGGCATGAGCCGCCGTACATCGATCTGATGTCCGCGCGGGCGATGCTGCGCCGCGTCACGGCGCGCGATCGTCGTGTGATCGAGTTGCGGTTCACGATGGGCATGACCGCCCGCGAGATCGGCCGCACCCTCGGCTGCACGCCACGCGCCGCGGATCGCCGGTTGCGCCGCGCGCTCGAACGCGCCGCCGCGCACTTCGACATGAGGGGCGATACACTGCGCCCCCATGATCATCCATAGAGATGAGGCCCGCCGCGTCGCGGAGCTTGCCCACCTCGAATTCGACGATGCGGGACTCGACCGCATGGCGTCGGAAATGACGAAGATCCTCTCGTACATCGATCAGCTTCGCGAGATCGACGTCGAAGGATTCGAAGAGCACGACGCGACCGTCACTCCGATGCGCAACGACGAGCCGCACGCAACGCTCGATCGCGAGCTCGTGGCGCGCAATGCTCCGGCGTGGCGCGATGGATTCTTCGTGGTTCCGAAGGTCATCGGCGGTGAGTGAGCTGCTCGATCTCTCGCTCTCGGAAGCGCGCGCGCAGGCGTCGCCGCGCGAGTATGTCGATGCGTGTCTGCGCGCGATCGCAGCACGCGATGAAGACGTGCATGCGTTTTTGCACGTGAATCACGAGGCAGGCGAGGGCGCGCTGCCGATCGCGATCAAAGACAACATCGTCACGACGGATGCGCCGACGACGTGCGGCTCGCACATCCTTCGCGATTTTCGTTCGCCATTCGATGCGACTGCCGTTGCGCGACTGCGCGCACGCGGCGCATCGATTGTCGGCAAGACGAATCTCGATGAGTTCGCGATGGGCTCATCGACAGAGCATTCGGCATTCGGTCCGACGCGCAATCCGTGGGATCTCACGCGCGTGCCCGGTGGTTCGTCCGGCGGTTCTGCCGCGGCCGTTGCTGCTGGCATGGCGCCCGTCGCTCTTGGATCGGAAACCGGCGGTTCGGTGCGGCAGCCCGCGGCGTTCTGCAATCTCGTCGGATTGAAGCCGACGTACGGACGCATCAGCCGATGGGGACTCGTGGCGTTCGCGTCGGGGCTCGATCAGATCGGCATCGTCTCGCGTCACGTGCGCGATTGCGCGGAAGTGCTGGGCATCGTCGCGGGGCACGATCCTCATGATTCGACGTCGTCGACGCAGCCGGTCGATGACTACGCGGCGGATGTTGCCGCGGGCGTGAAAGGCTTGCGATTCGGCATCGTCCGCGAAGCGTTGTCGCTGCTCGAAGGCGAAGTACGCGCGAACTTCGATGCGGCGGTCGCGGTGCTGCGCACGGGTGGTGCGATCGTCGAAGAGGCGAGCGTGCCGACGATCGGATCGGCGATCGCGATCTACTACATCGTCGCGAATGCGGAAGCGAGCGCGAACTTGTCGCGATTCGACGGCATTCGCTACGGACATCGCAGCGAGCGCGCACGCACGCTCGAAGATGTGTACTTCGATTCGCGCGGCGAAGGATTCGGTCCCGAGGTGAAACGACGGATCATGCTGGGGACGTTTGCGTTGTCCGCGGGGTATTACGACGCGTACTACGGTCGCGCGCAGCGTGTGCGTGCGAAGTTGCGCGACGAGTTCCGCGACGCGTTTTCAAAGTTCGATTTTCTGATCACGCCAACCACGCCGGAGCCCGCGTTCAAGATCGGCGCGAAGACGGACGATCCGCTGTCGATGTACTTGTCGGACATCTTCACCGCGCCCGCGAATCTCGTCGGCATTCCGGCGATTGCCGTTCCGAGCGGATTCAACCGCGAGGGATTGCCGCTGTCGCTGCAGCTCATGGCGCCGCACTTTGCGGAGCGATCGCTGTTCCGCGCGGCCGGGTTTTTCGAAGGAGAAACCGAATACGGGAAGAAGCGCGCGCCGATGGGATAGGCCTACTGCTGCGCGGGCGTATCATGATCGTGATGCCCGTCATTCACTCCGATCCCGAGATTCTCGGCGGTACGCCGGTGTTCATCGGAACGCGAGTGCCATTCCAGGCACTGCTCGACTACATCGAAGGCGGACATCCGCTCACCGACTTTCTCGACGACTTCCCGAGCGTGACGCGCGAGCAGG
>JBQCJC010000166.1:0-17657 GCA_051953135.1 Thermoanaerobaculia bacterium
CCTGCGCCCGCGGAAAAGCCGGCCGCGCCTTTCACCTGATTGCCGCTGCCGAACACGATCGAGCTCGTGTTCTCGGCGGAGTTCGTGTCGCCGAATGCGAGCGCGTAGAGACCGATCGCGGTGGAGTTGCTGCCGCCGGCCCACGAGAAGAAGCCGACGTTCGCGTCATCCCATTCGTTGTCCGCGTAACCGGAGCGGAACGAGCCTTTGTACGAATCCCACGAGGTGCGATAGCCCTTGCCCTGCATCGGACTGACGCCGATGCCGAGGTTGCCGGTGGCGACGAAACTGCCATTCTGGAACACCTTGAACCACGCGGGCGTGTGACCGCCCGGACCCGAGCAACACGTCGAGCCGCCGCGAAGATTGATCATCGGCGCGGTGCCGTTCGCATCGCCGACCGAAAGCTGTTCCGCGCCCGGCACGAACTTCACGAAGTTCGCCTCGGCGTACGCTTTGTTTACGGCGTCCGTCGCGCTGACGGGATTGCCGACGTTCATCACGTTCTGGCCGTTGACCGAGATGCCGTTCGAGAACGTGTTCTGGCCCGTCCAGATGTTCTGACCGGCGAGCGTCGGGCCGCCGCCCGGGCCTGCAGCGGCTTCGATGAAGTAACCGTTGATGTCGAGAACGACGTGCACCTGTGCGCCGACGTAGACGTCGACGGATCCGTTCGTACCCGCGGGGACGAGCGCGGCGTTCGCGAGCGTCGAGGTCTGATAGTTGATCGTCGAGACGTAGGGGATCGTTCCGCCGCTTGGATAGATCTTCAGATATCCAGGCGCGTTCGGCGTCACGACGGCGATGTTGAGCGAGTACGAGATGACGTTGGCCGGGATGCCGGGGCAGGGACCGCTGTTGAGATCGAACGAGCGCGTGCCGCCGGTCGGGATGACCGGACCGCCGTAAGGTCCGTTCGGATCGCGCGTGTCGACGAGGCGGCACGGCGTGATCGCGACGAACGTCGTCGGGACGGACGGCAGTGCGTTGCTCTGCACTTTCAAGCCTTTCGTGCTCTGCGCGCTCGGAACGGTCCAGTTGCGCAGCGGAACATCGACGTCGTTCGCGCTCTGCGCTTGCAGGGGAAGTACAGCGGCGGCGACAGCCGCCATGAAGAAGTTGCGAAGAATGGATCGAACAGGGTTCACTTGCGCTCCTTGAATTCGTGGCTCCGAAACGTGAGCACAAGTTAGGAGCGAGCGCTTACGTCGCGCTTACCAGAATCGAGTGGTGCGTTCGTAAGCTGCGTGTAAGTCACCAGGTTGATGATGCGCATCGTCATGCGAACCGCGCTTGTTTCTCTCGCTCTCCTCGCTGCCCTGCCGCTCTTCGCGAGCGAGTCGTACGTGTCGTCTCTTCCAATCGGACGCGTGAAGGTGGATGTGATGACTGCCGTAACCGCATCGCACGCGACGGAGTCAGCGCAGGCCGCGCGCGGCAATCGCTCGAATGCCGAGCCGATGATCGCGGCGGAAGAGCGCATCGCGAGCGAGCACGCACGAGCCCACGAGCCGAAGCAGGATGCTACGTTCGTAGCACCTCGGCGCGACGATGACGTAACGCTCGTGAAGACCGGCGATGCGATCGTCGAGTTCGTGCGCACGAACGATGGCCGCATCGTGCTGCAGAGCAACTTGCCCGAGCTCAACGGAGTCGCGATCAATCTCAACGAAGATGCGGTGGAAACGCCGTTCGGGAAAACGACAGAGCGCGCCGATGTGAAGCCGGTTGATTACTCCGCGGAAGGCGCGTGGAGCGGCGTGCAGTACACGCTCGACACGGAAGGCGAGGAGTTGAGCAGCAGCACAAAGGTGAAGCTCGCGATCGGTCGCCTCGAGCACGATGGACGGATGGTGCTGCTGTACGAGGCGAAGCACATCGCGGCGAATGAGATGCCGAAGTTGGCGAATGTGATGATTGTGGTTCCGTGAGGGTGGTTGTCGGTTGTTGGTTGTTGGTTGTTGGAGAACCGGGTTGGCGGTTGACGGTTGGCGGTTGGCGTTTCGACAGCGACGCAAGTAGTCCGTTGCATGTCCATCGTGAACGGACTCGCCGCCAGATGTGCATCTCGGGATGATGTAACCGCCAACTGCCAACCGCCAACTCGGTTCTCCCAACAACCAACAACCGGCAACCGCTCAGCTACACTTCAGCGCGCCATGCGTAAACTCGCCAGCGCGCTGCTGCTTTTTCTCACCATGTCCGCTTCCGCACAGACTCTCGATCAACGCGTGCAGTCCGCGTTGCCGGAGCTCGTGAAGACGTATCGACATCTCCACGCGAATCCCGAGTTGTCGACGCAGGAAGCGCAGACCTCGGCGTTCCTCGCAGCGCGACTGCGCGAGCTCGGCTACGAAGTCACGGAGAAGTTCGGGCAGTACAAAGATCCGAATGCGACGTGCTACGGCGTCGTCGCCATTCTTCGCAACGGCAACGGTCCGACCGTGCTCGTGCGCAGCGATATGGATGGCTTACCGGTGCCCGAGCAAACGGGCGTCGCATATCCGAGCATCAACAACGGAGTGATGCACGCCTGCGGACACGACGTCCACATGACCACGCTCCTCGGCACGGCGAAGATGCTCGCCGAGCTCAAATCGCAATGGCGCGGCACGGTGATGTTGATCGGCCAGCCCGCGGAAGAAGTGGTGCGCGGCGCGGAGGGGATGCTCTCCGGCGGCTTGTACGAAAAATTCGGCAAGCCTGATTTCGCGATTGCATTTCACGACTGGGCGATTCTCGAAGCAGGCAAAGTCGGGTATCGCCCGGCGCAATTCATGGCCGCAACCGATTCGCTGAATCTCACGATTCGTGGCGTCGGTGGTCACGGCGCGGCTCCGCATCAGACGAAAGATCCGGTCGTGCTCGCGGCCGAAACGATCATGGCGCTGCAAACCGTTGCGAGCCGCGAACGCTCGCCGCTCGATCCTGTCGTCGTGACCGTTGGAAAAATCGAAGGCGGCACAAAGCGCAACATCATTCCGGATGAAGTGCGGCTCTATCTCACCGTGCGCACGTTCCGTCCCGAAGTGCGGGAGCGCGTGCTCGAATCGATTCAGCGCATTCCGAAAGGACTCGCGCTCGCCGCCGGCGTTCCGGAAGATCGCGCGCCGGTCTACGAGCATCTCGATCACGAATCGATCTCGTCGACGTACAACGATCCCGCGCTCACCGAGCGCATGGCGAAAGCGATCGCGCGCGAGATCGGCAACGACAACGTGGTGCTGATCGATCCGTCGATGGTGAGCGAAGACTTCGGCCTGTTCGGCATGAAGGGACAGATCCCAACGGCGATGCTCGCGCTGGGCGCCGGCAACAAAGATGCGATCGCGAACGGCACACAGCCGGGCCTGCACTCCGCGAAGTTCGTTCCCGCCGATGCGGAGCTCGTGTTGCGCACCGGCATTCGCGGCGCAACCGCAATGGTGCTCGACCTGCTGAAGAAATAGCTGTCACGCCGAGCGTAGCGAGGGGCCTGGTGGGTGGGCGGCACGGCAAACGTTTCGCTCCACCAACCATCGCTACGTTCGGGGTGACATTGGTTTTGCACATTCATCGCGTGCGATGAATGTGCTTCAACCCGGTTGGAAACGCGGCGATGGCGCCGCTGCTTTGCTCTCACGCGAATGGCTCGTCACAAACGGGCTCGGCGGATATGCCTCGGGAACGCCCGGCGGTCCGGCCACGCGACGCTTTCATGGATGGCTGATTGCGGCGATGCCCGCGCCGCTCGGCCGCGCGATGATGCTCAATCATCTCGATGAGCGCATCGCCGGCCACAGTCTCAGCGACGCGGAATTCATCTCCGATTTTTCACTCGAGTGCGGCGTGCCGGTGTGGCGCTACGAGCGCAACGGCATCGAGCTCGAGAAGCGCATCGTGATGCCGTACGGGCAGAACACGACATACATCCTTTATCGATTGCTGCGCGGCAATGCGCAAACACTCGAGCTGCGTCCCTCCGTCAACTTTCGCCATCACGAAGGCATCCTCGGCGAAGAGCGACCGCACACGATCGAAGTGCATGGCCGCGAGCTCGAGATCGCGCAGGAAGGCTTCGAGCCGCATCTGCGAATCCTGATGACGGGCGAAAACGCGCGAGTCGAATCCGATCCGTGCGTGATGCAGAAGATTCTCTACAGCCTCGAGCGCGATCGCGGCTACGAGCACGAAGGACCGCTGTGGAGTCCCGGCGTGATTCGCATCGAACTGCGACAAGGCGTCGATGCGGGGCTCGTCGTTTCGACGGAATCGTGGGACGTGATTCACGCGCTCGATCCGCGCGAAGCCGTCGATGCCGATCAACAACGCCGCGACAAGATGCTCGCGAAAGCGCAGGTCGAAGATGCGTTCGAAGCGCAACTCGTGCTCGCGTCGGATCAGTTTCTGATTCGACCGACAACGCGCGCCGCGGATGAAGCGCGCATCGCAGCAGCAGGCGATTCACCGCGCACGGTGATCGCGGGTTATCACTGGTTCACCGACTGGGGCCGCGACACGATGATCAGTCTCGAAGGTCTCACGTTGTGCACGGGACGGCATCGAGAGGCGGGGAGCATTCTGCGCACATTCGCGTCGTACATCCGCGACGGTCTCATTCCGAACATGTTCCCCGAGGGTGAGCATGGCGGGCTGTATCACACGGCGGATGCGACGATGTGGTTCTTTCACGCCGTTGCGCGTTACGTGCGCTGGACGAACGATCGCCACACGCTGCGCGAACTGCTGCCGAAGATGTCGGAGATCATCGAGCATCACGTGAAAGGAACGCGCTTCGCCATTCACGTCGATCCGAACGATGGGCTGCTGCATCAGGGCGCGGAGGGCTATCAGCTCACGTGGATGGATGCGAAGGTCGATGGCTGGGTCGTAACGCCGCGTCGTGGCAAGGCCGTCGAGATCAACGCGCTGTACTACAACGCGCTGCGTGTGCTGCAGGGCTTCGCGGAAGAAGAAGGCGAGCGTGAGATCGCACGACGAATGCGCGATCTCGCCGATCGCGCATTCGATTCTTTCAACGAACGATTCTGGTTCGACGACGGTCAATATCTTTACGATGTGCTCGATCCGAATGATGCGGCGCTGCGACCGAATCAGATCTTCGCGATGGCACTCGATCATCCGGTACTCGCGCGGGAGCGATGGGAGCGCGTCGTCGATGTCGTCGAGAAGGAGCTCGTGACGCCGGTGGGCTTGCGATCACTGGCGCGCAATCATCCCGATTACAAACCGAAGTACGACGGCGATCTGCGCGCACGCGATGCGGCGTATCACCAGGGAACGGTGTGGGCGTGGCTGATCGGTCCGTTCATCGATGCGTGGATGAAGACGCACGATGACGCACAACGCGCGTTGCGATTCCTCGAAGGATTTCGCCCGCATCTCGGCGACGCATGCATCGGAACGATCAGCGAAGTCTTCGACGCCGAATCGCCGTACACGCCACGCGGATGCGCGGCGCAGGCGTGGTCGGTCGCGGAGGTGTTGCGCTGCCTTACTTCTTTGCGTAGCGCTTGACCGCGCGATCGAGCGTGGCGTTGCGCAGGTACTCCTCTTTGACGTAGCTGCCGTTGACGAAGCGATAGACGGTCACGCCTTTGCCCGGCTCTTCGTAGAAGAAGCGCGTGCCGATCGCGGTCGCCTTGAAGGTGACCGAACGTCCGCCCTGATTCGACATCGAGCCGAGGAACAAGGCGATGGAGTGCGGGACCGCGTCGGGAGCATTCGTGACCGGCTGCTTCGCTTTCTTCGGCGTAGCGGCGGACACACTCAGCGTGAGCAACAACAGGAGGACGACCCATTTCCTCATGCGCGTGATTGTAGCGGGCGCTTCGCTTGCAGTGAATCGAGTCGGAGGAATCATGCCGCGAGAACCGCAGAGTTACGGCAGCAACGAAGAGTGGGTGACGGGCCACACCGATCAGAAGGTGAACAATCCGAAGTCCTCGCCGGCGCCCGAGCATCGCGAGTTCTACGACGAACGCCGCGCTACGGAAACGAGTCACGACGATCAGGGCGGTAAGACCTCGGACTATCAACTCGCCGAGAACGCCGAGCCAGTGGGCCACGCGCAAGGCACGGAAGAAGCGGCGCCACGCGTGACCACGAGGGAAGGCGGTGCGAAACGGGATTCGTATTTCAAGAAAAGAGATTACGAATAGGGGGGGCGTGCGCACGAAGCGACGAACCGTAGGCGTCGCGCGAGCCTAACGCGCTCCGTTAGGCGGCGTTTTCGTTTTTGCAACGCTCGTGCTCGCTGTGATCCATCGCACACGGCCTCCCGTGCGTCGGGTTACTATCGCCGCGCGTCCACGTGCCCGACCTTCGATCGCTGTTCTCGACCGCCAGCTACTCGGCCACAGCTCTGTCCATTGCGACGGCGCTGGTCGGCGTGTCGATCTTTCTCCTCGGCGCATTCGTGCTTGCGCGCGGTCGCGGGAAACGCGCGAGCCTCTCCTTCTTCATCGTCACATTCGTCGGCGCGGCGTGGCTCGTGGCATCGAGCGGCATGTACGCGACGCACGATCGCCACATCGCGCTCGCATGGGCGCGCATCGGCTACGTCTTCAGCGCGTTGATCCCTGCCGCGGTGTTTCACTTCGCGACGACCCTCGTTCCGCACTCGAAGCGCACGCGCGCCGTCGCGAAACTCTGCTGGCTCCTGAGCGTTACGTTCGCGATCTTCGGCTTCGCGACCGATCGACTCATCCCCACCGTTCGCAAATTCGCGTGGGGCTATTACCCGAATGGCCGGCCGTTCTACGGCGTGATCATCGTGATCTTCTCCGCGATGGTCATCGGCGCGATCCATCTTCTGCTCAACACGTATCGCAGCGCGGAAGGCAAAGGCCGCGAGCGCGCCGGCGCGCTGCTCCTCGCATTCATCCTCGGCTCGCTGGCGATGTTCGATTACCTCCCGTCGGTTGGAATCGCATTGCAGCCGATCGGTCACGTCGCCGCGCTCGCATTCGCCATCCTCGCGGCGACCGCCGTGTGGCGCTTCGAGCTCTCCGACATCACGCCTGAATTCGCGGCCGCGCAGATTCTCGAAACGATGAAAGGCGCGGTCGTCGTCGCCGACATGAGCGGCGTCATTCGCGTCATCAATCGCGGCGCATCGCATCTGCTCGGATACACGGCCGAGCAATTGCGCGGCGTGCACATTCGTAACGTCTTTCCTCGCGATCAGAACATGACCACCGGTCAACTGATCAACAGCCTCGGCATCCTCGAGCACACGATGGCGTGGCGCGCGGCCGACGGCACGACCGTCGACGTACTCGCATCGTCATCCTTCCTGCGCGATCACGATGGTGTTCCCGTCGCCGTCGTGTATGTCGCGAGCGATTACACCGAGCGCAAACGCGCGGAGCAGGCATTGCGCGAGAGCGAGCATCGCTATCGCACGCTCTTCGAGATGAACCCGCTGCCGATGTGGGTGTACGACCCGGCGACGCTGCGCTTCACCGCGGTGAACGATGCGGCGTTGAAGCACTACGGCTACTCGCGCGAAGAATTTCATCGCATGACCATCGCCGAGATTCGCCCGGCCGAAGACGTCGATCTCATGCGCGATGCACTGACGAAGCTCGGTGAACGCGTCGGCCCGCGGCAGTTTCGCCATCGACGAAAGAACGGCGACATCATCGACGTCGAGATCACGTCGTTCGAATTCGTATCGAGTGGCGGCCGCTTGTCGCGACTGGTCATCGCGCAGGACGTCACCGAGCGCAAACGCGCCGAGGAGGAACTGCGCGAAAGCGAACCGCGCTATCGCGTGCTCTTCGAAGAGCAGAAGGCGAGTGAAGCGCGGTATCGATTGCTCTTCGAGCGCAACCTCGCTGGTGTTTATCGCACCACCGTCGACGGACGCATTCTCGAATGCAACGACGCCTGCGCGCGCATCTTCGGCTTCGAATCGCGTGAGGAGTTTTTGAAAAACGACGCGAACGATGCGTACTTTGATGACGACGAGCGCGAACGCGTCGTGCAACTGCTGCGCGATCAGCGTCAGCTCTCGAACATCGAAGTGAAACTGCGCCGCCGCGACGGCTCGACCGTGTGGGTGCTCGAGAACGTGGCGTTACTCGAAGGCGACATTCTCGAAGGCACGATCGTCGACATCACCGATCGCAAACACGCGCAGGAGCAGATGGAGTATCAGGCGTATCACGACGCGCTGACCGGTCTGCCGAATCGTCTGCTGTTCCGCGATCGCATCACTATCGCGCTCGCACATGCGCGCCGCAGCGGACGGATGAGCGCGGTGATGTTCCTCGATCTCGATCAGTTCAAGCACGTGAACGACACGCTCGGTCACACGATCGGAGATCGATTGCTGCAGGCGATCGCGTCGCGCCTCGTGAATTGTGTGCGCGCGGAAGACACGGTTGCGCGCATGGGCGGCGATGAGTTCACGATTCTGCTCGCCGACATGGCCGATCGTCGCAACGCCGCGCAGGTTGCGCAGAAAGTGCTCGAAGCGGTGCGGCATCCGGTCGTCGTCGGCGATCACGAGTTGTACGTCTCGACATCGATCGGCATCGCGATCTTCAGCGACGATGGTGATGACGCGGAGACGCTGCTGAAGAACGCGGATCGCGCGATGTATCGCGCGAAGGAACTGGGCCGCGACAACTATCAATACGCGATGGCGGCGAAGCTCGAGATCGCGGACAGCCGCATGGCGCTCGAACGGAGTCTGCACCATGCGTTGCAGCGCGACGAACTGGTCGTGTACTACCAGCCGATGGTCGAGATCGCGACCGGACGCGTGGTTGGTGCGGAGGCGTTGTTGCGATGGGTGCATCCGGTGCATGGATTGATGCAACCCGATGAGTTCATTCCTGTCGCCGAGGAAACGCAGCTCATCGTGCCCCTCGGCGCGTGGGTGTTGCGCACGGCGTGCACGCAAATGAAAGCGTGGCACGACGCGGGTCACGCGTGGCTGCGCGTTGCCGTCAATCTCTCGCCGCGACAATTTCAGGATCGCGAATTGGTGTCGACCGTCGAGAAGATTCTCGCGGACACGGGATTCCCCGCGCCGTATCTCGATCTCGAGATCACGGAGTCGACGGCGATGCAGAACGCGGAGCTGACGCTCTCGATTTTGAAGCGTCTAAAAGAAATGGGCATTCGCATTTCGATCGACGACTTCGGTACCGGGTATTCCTCGCTGAGTTACCTGAAACGATTTCCGATCGACACGGTGAAGATCGATCAGGACTTCGTGCGCGATCTCACGCGCGACGATGCAGCGATCATCTCCGCGGTGATCTCGATGGCGCGTGCGCTCAATCTTCGTGTCATCGCCGAAGGTGTGGAGACCGAAGAGCAGCTCGCGTTTCTGCGCAGCGAAAATTGCACGGAAATGCAGGGCTTTTTGTACAGTCAGCCACTCGACGCCGCCGCATTCGGAGAAGCATTGCGCGCGGCATCCTCGGCGCGGCCGAACGATCGGTTGAGGTTGACAATCGAATGACGTGCGAGCAGTATCGGGCCCCGTTTTGAACAGCAATCATCACCGCCGAGTGTTGCTCGTGGACGATGATCCCGACGTGCGCGGCATGCTGAGTTGGGCGCTGACGCACGGCAACAATCTCGCGGTCGATACCGCGGCTGACGGCAGCGAGGCGATCGATCTCCTTCGCGACAATCACTACGCCGTCGTCGTACTCGATTTGATGATGCCCGGCATCGATGGCTTCGGCGTGCTCGATGCGATTCACAGAGGAACGGTGCACGAACCGCCGGTCGTGCTCGTCGTGAGTGGTGCCGATCGCGCGACGCTGAACCGACTCGATGCGAGCCGCATTCACGGCGTGGTGCGCAAGCCGTTCGATCCCGCGGATGTCGCCGCCGTGGTGACGGCATGCGTCGAGATTCGCAGCCGCAATTCGCTCGGCACGATGGCGATGGCGATGATCTCGAGCGCGCCGCTGATCGCGTAGCTGAAGCTCTAGACTCGCTTCACTAACTCTGCCGCCAGCATCAGGATCATTCCGCTCGACAACAACGGACCGCGCATCGACGCGCCGCCGCTGTCCTGCCTCGTGCATTGGCGCACGGCGTTGAACAACACATCGACTTCGAACGGCTTCGCGATGATTCCATGGATGCGATAGCCGCGCACGCGCTACATTTCGCGCGCGCCGAGCGACGCGGTCACGACCAGCACGCGCGACAAAAGCTCCGGCCGATCCTGCGAGAGAAAATCGAGCACTGCATAGCCGTCGGTAACCGGCATCAGCAGATCGAGAAGGACCGCGGCGTATTGGCGGCTCTTCAGTTTCTCGATCGCCTCCATTCCGTCGTGCGCGGTTTCAACGAGGAACTCGTTCTGCAGGATTGCGGTGATGAGTGTGCACGTGGCTTCGTTATCATCAGCCAGAAGAACGAGTGGTTTCTCGGACATGGAGCTCCCTCGGATACCCATGAGTGACTTTGGACGAGTCGCGCGATTGTAACCTATAGTTCCGGAAGTTAACGGCACTCGACGCTCTCATGGATCGCGAAGCGAAAAAGCTGCGGAAGCACTTCGAAAAGCGCCTCACGCCCGAGGAGCAGAAAGAGCGCAAACGCGCCGGAAAACTGAAGAAAGCGCTCACTGAAAAAGGTCGCGACGTTCGCGATCAACGCGTCACGGAAGACAACTGGGAAGCGCTGATCGATCAGCACGGACGCTCGCGTCGCCGTCCGATGCTCTCGGAATTGCTCGCACATCTCGAGCACGAAGCGTCATTGCCGATCGAGGATCACGAACTCGAAGGCGCGGCGATCGTGATCAGCGTCGCGAGTGGACGATGCCGAGTCTTCTTCGACGATCGCGAGATCGATTGCATGGTGCCGGGCGAGCTTGCGATGCGGCAGAAGAGCGCGCTCGCGGTGGGCGATCGCGTGCGCATCTCCGAGGAGAGCGGTGTGTGGCGCGTGCAATCGGTGCTGCCGCGACGCACCGTGCTCGCGCGTCCCGATCCTCTGCACAAACACATGCAGCGTTTGATCGCCGCCAACATCGACGTCGTCATTCACGTCGTGACGTTGAAGTCACCATCGCTGCGACCGCGACTCATCGATCGCTATTTGATTGCGATTCAACGCGGCGGCGCGCAGCCCGTCATCTGCGTGAACAAAGTCGATCTGCTCAGCGTCGAAGAGCGCGATCGCGAGTTGCCGAAGCTCGCGCCGTACCTCGAGCTTGGTGTACCGGTGATCGGCTGCTCGACGAAGACCGGTGAGGGACTCGAATCGCTGCGACGCGAAGTCGACGGCAAGATGGCCGCGCTGGTAGGACACAGCGGCGTCGGCAAGTCGTCGATTCTCAACGCGCTCGATGAATCGCTCGAGCTTGCGGTGAACACGCTGCATCGCAAGCGCGGCACAGGGCGGCACACGACAACCGCATCATCGCTCTACGATTTCGGTGGCGGCACGTATCTCATCGACACGCCCGGCATTCGCGAGTTCGGTCTGTGGGATCTCGATCGCGAATCGCTGCGCGACTACTTTCCCGAGTTCGAAGAGTTCGCGGAGCTCTGCCGCTTCACGAATTGCACGCACGTGCACGAGCCGGATTGCGAAGTGAAGGATCGCGTGGAAAGTGGCGACGTGAGTGAGGCGAGGTACGAGACGTATGTTCGTTTGTATGAAGATTTTAAGTGACGCGCTACGACACTTCAGTCAACAGCGCTTCAATTGCCACCGGCCTCGCCATCAAATATCCCTGCATCTCCGCGCACATGTGATGCGCGAGAAAGTCTCGCTGATCTTCCGTCTCGACGCCTTCCGCAACGGTCTTGAGTTGCAGTGAATGTGCGAGAGCGACGACGGCGCTGACGACCATTGCCGCGTTCGGATCGCTGGTGACGGTGCCGACGAATTGTCGATCGATCTTCACGGTGTCGATGGGGAAGCGCGTGAGATAGAGCAGCGAGGAGTAGCCGGTGCCGAAGTCGTCGACGGCCAGCGAGACGCCCATGTCTTTCAATGCCCGCAACGCCCCCAGCGTCGCCTCGGCATTCTGCATCGCGACGCTCTCCGTGATCTCCAGTTCGAGCGCATGCGGATCGATGCCGGTGTCTTCGAGGATCGTGCGAATCGTGTCGATCAACTCGGGCTGTAACTGACGCGCGGACAGATTGACGGAGACGCGCAACTCCGCACCGGTGGCAGTGCGTAATCGCTGCAGATCGATGCACGCCTGTCGCAGCACCCACGTGCCGATCGAGCCGATGACGCCGGTGCGTTCCGCGATCTCGATGAAGTCATCGGGGGGCAGCAATCCGCGCGATGGATGATTCCAACGAATCAATGCTTCGATGCCCGCCATCGTCCGCGAGCGCGTGTCGAAGATCGGCTGGTAATGCAGCACGAGCTCGTTGCGTTGCAGCGCGCGGCGCAAATCGGATTCGAGTGCCATGCGCCGCGCTTGTTCTTCGCGCATCTCCGGCGTGAAGTGTTGAATGCGACTGCGACCGAGCTCTTTCGCGCGATGCATCGCGTGCTCGGCGTTGCGAATGAGCGCGGCGGACGTGTCCCCGTCCCATGGCGAGATGCTGATGCCGATCGTCGCCGAGATGTGCACCTGATTGCCTTCGAGCACGAGCGGCACGGAGACGGCGTCGAAAATTCTCTTCGCGATCGCGTGCGCTTCGTCGAGTCCATCGACGCCTGGCAGGAACACGGTGAACTCATCGCCGCCGACGCGCGCGACGTTTTCCGCGGTTCCGGCGGCCGAACGAATCATGCTCGTGATGACTTGCAGCGCGTTGTCGCCGACGGTGTGGCCGAACGTGTCGTTGAGCAATTTGAAATGATCGAGATCGATGAACAGCACAGCCGTGCGTTCGCCGGTGCCGTTGCGCGCGATCGTGGCGAGGATCGACGCGAGCTTTTCCTGAAAGAACAATCGCGTCGGCAGGCCGGTGAGCGGATCGCGACGCGAGTCGTAGCGCACGCGTTGCTCGAATCGCGCGCGACTGGTGATGTCTCGATCGCTGCCGCGAAACCCAATCAACTCGTCGTGATCATCAAACAGCGGAACGGCGCTCGCTTCGACGTAGCATTCGGTGCCGTCGCGATGTCGCAATCGCTGCACGAGATCGGTCCAGCCGCTGCGCGCGGCGACGATGCGCTGGAAGAACTGCGTGACTTTTTCTTTCGACTCGGGAAAGTAGAAGTCGGTGAAGTGATGGCCGATCACCTCGTCGGGTTTGTAGCCGATCATCCGTTCGACCGCGGGACTGCAAAACGTGAAGCGCCCATCGCGATCGAGCTCGAACATCCATTCGTCGACGCCGCCGGTATGTGCGCCTTCGCGCAATGCGTTCTCGGTGCGGCGACGTCCGGTGATGTCGCGATAGTTCAGCACGAGCGCCGCGACGCCGGGATCTTCGAGCATGTTGACCGCGATACCTTGCAGCCAGCGCCATTCGCCGGATCGATTGCGCGCGCGGCACTCGAACGTGAGCGACATGCCGGGACGCGCGAGCAACTCGCGTCGCAGCTCTTCGACGCGCGAGACATCTTCGCGATGGAGGAGTGCGAAGCCATCGCGGCCTAACAACTCGCCGTCTTCGTATCCGAACATGCGATGCAGCGCGGGGTTGAGATAGATGATGTTTCCCGCGGCATCGACGAGGCAGATCGCTTCGTACGCATCGCCGACGAGCGCCGAGTAGCGTTGCTTCGCTTCGCGTAACGCGCGCTCGGCGCGATTGCGCTCCGTGACGTCCTCGATGAGCAGCAGTCGCGCGTTGCCAGTGTCGGCGCCGAGGCGCGCGATCGTTGCTTCGACTTCGAACGTTGTGCCGTCTTTGCGCACGTGCGTCCATTCGCGTTTGCGGCCCTGTCCGAGATGTGCGTCGAGGTACCACGAGGCCGCGCGCTCCGCGTCGATGTGCGGATGGAGGTCGTACATCCGCAGCGCGCTCGTGTCGTCGGCGGGGTAGCCGTACTGACGCACCGCGGCCGAATTGGCGACGAGCACCGACAGATCGTCGGCGTCGTAGATCCACATCGCTTGCGGGTGCTGATCGAACGCGGCTCGGAAGAAGGCCGCAGGCCGCGGAAGGGGAACGGAACTGCTCAAAGTGGTGCGCTAACTCCTGTAGGACAAAAGGACGCCGCACTGTAGCGAACACGCCACGGCATGAAAAGACCGAAAGCGGAAAACCCGTGGTGCGGAGGTCGGGAGTTACGGAAAGTTTGCGCACTGCGCAGAAAAATGCACAACCCGGAGGGGTGACATAAATGCCAAAAGCGTCACACCGGGGGCAGAGGGCGCCCTCCCTTGACAGCGAATGCGCGCCGGCCGAGGCCGGTGACGCGGAGGAGGGCTTATGCGTTCATTTCGTGGTTTGGTTCGTGGTGTGGCAGTGGTTTCGATGGTCGTGGCACTGAGCGTGCCGGCGAGTGCCGCGGCGCGTGTGAAGGATCGTGCACCGAGGGAAAAGGAGAACCCGATCGTCCGAATCATCAAGCAGTTGATGGTGAGAACGCTCGGCGATGGGTTGACCGACCCGAGACCGTAAACTAGTTGACGATTGCGTACTCTCGTTCCGGATCGAAGCGCAGCGATTGCACATACAGATGCACGTTGCGAGCGAACTCCGGAGTCGCGCTGCTCGCCGCAATTGCTTCGTTGAGAGAAGCGATTGCGGCGACGGCACGGCGGTTGAGCGACGCGGCCGCGAACTCGCGCACGATTGTGGATGCGAGCTCGCGCGCCTCGTCGTGCTCCCCGCGGAGCAGGTGACACTCAACGATCTCCAGCCCGGAGAGGCCTGCTTCTTCCGCGAAGTTTCGCTCCAGGAAAAGTTCGCGCGCCGACGCAAGCTCGGCGATCGCATCATCGATGCGTCCGAGCCGCAGTAACGCGGATCCGGCGCCATATGCCGCGCGCGTCGTTTCGACCTTCCAGCCCTTCTGCTGGTAGTACGCGCCCGCGGCTTCAAAGTGATGCAACGCATCGGCGGGATCACCAACGTGAATCTCGCACCAGCCGAGTGCGACGCGCGCGATTGCTCGTGCTTCCGGTTCGGCGCGAAGCACGAACGGACGCAACACCTCGCGCGCGCCAGCGAAGTCGCCGCGACGTACGCGCAGGTTTCCTTCCGACAATGTGCATTTGCCGTACAAGCGAAGATCACCGTGTTGATGGAAGACTTCGCGGCATTCTGCGAGCAACGTTTGTGACTCGCCGAATCGGCGCACGTGCTGCAGCACGATGGCGCGCACGAAGTTCACGACTGCCATGTCGTGCGACAGCACCATGCAATTCGAAAGGCGCTTGACTGCTTCTTCGAGTGCGCTCAGTGCTTCATCCGTACGTGAGAGATAGCAGAGTGCCTGGCCGCGATCTTTCCACGCGTTTGCACGCATCTGCGCGAGCATCACGTGCGGGTAAGTGGTTTCGGGCAGAGTGTCGGCAATGTCTGTGGCGAGTTCTGCGATGCGCAGCGCTTGAAGTGGATCTTGTTCGAGTCCCGCGGCCAACTGCCCCAGTCGTTCCAGCGCACCATTCGTCCGCATCTCCTCGCGCTCGATCAACGTCTGCCATTCATCGCGCGGCGTCTCCGCCAGCAACGCATCGACGACCACCGCGGCTTCGCGCTCTTCCTGCAATCGCTTCGCGGTTGCGGTGAACTCGGCGAGCTTTGCGGGATCGGGAGTGCGGCGTGTGCGGCCGAACGGAACGACTTTCTCGCGGTTGCGCATCAGCCGCGTCCCTTCTTCGTCGATGCCGACGATTTGTCCGACTGCGCTTTGCCCTTCTCGGTGTAGAGCCGCTCGGCGCGTCGCAAACACTTGGTGATGAGCTTCTGCGCGTACTTCGTTTTCACGCCGAGGCGTGTTGCGACTTCGGCGACGGTACAGCCTTCGAAGTAGCGCATGTGCAGAATCGCGCGATAGCGCGGCGACAAACAATCGAGCGCCTCACGCGCCGCGAGCTGATCCGGGAGACTATCGAGAATGCGCGCCGACGCCGGATCCGCGCGATCGAAATCCGCATCGATCTCCTCCGCGCCATACGTCTTTCCGATCTGCCGCCAGTAGTAACGACTCGCATAGCAGATCGCGCCGATGAGCCACGCGCGCAGATCGTCGATCAGATTCTGCTTGCGCAGGTACGTGATCAACACATCGTGCGCGAGCGCTTCCGCGTCCGCATCCGGAACGCTGAACTTGAAGCTCGCGACCCGCACGAGCATGTCGAAGTACTGGTCGTAGACCGCTTCGAATCGCTCGTTGTCGAACGGGGCAGCAGCGGGAAGCAGAGTCGTCGTCATTGCGTGATTTTTTATTCACGTTACCACGCTATGGAGGTAGGTAAACCTGTATTTCCACACACTCCGTCTATGAGGGGGTGTGATTGACACCGATACGAGTCAAAACGAGCAAAATCAGGAACTTATACGTTCATGAGGTGCTGAGTCCGCGCTGCCGGCGGAAGATTTTGTTGCGCCGCGAAGCGCGAAAACCGCTGCGCGACGTGAGCGTCGGAGACGTGCTCGTGATCCGCGGAAAACGACTGCGCGTGCATGCGATCGAGACGTGTGTCGTGCAACGCGAACAGGTCATCGAGCACGTCACGAAAATCGCCACGCGCGCGATCGCAAAACGCCGCGACCGAAAAAAGCGCGCGACGCCGAATGTCGTGCGCATGCCCACCGGCGATCACTCGGTCGTCGGACAGTTCATTCGCTATCACGTGCTCGTGCGCGTATACGGCGGCGATCCCGATGCGTGGCTCGCGCAACTGCGCTCGCGCGGCGCGGACGATGCGGGCGATGTTCGCTTCGTGCACTGGATCCGCTCGCGCCTGCGGCAGGACCCGATGCTCATTCACACGATCCGGCGGATGGTCGAGTCGACGCCGTTCTGGCGCGCGGCGGCGCTGCATTGAGACTGGCGCGTGATGGTGTGCGATTGATATACGTCCGCGCGCATGCAGGAATCAGAGCTCGTCCTCAATCCGCGCGAGTCGGGCTTTCACCGGCTCGACCTCGCGCAGTTTTTCGGCAACGATCATCCGGTCATTCTCGAGATCGGCTCGGGCAAGGGCCGCTTTCTCATCTCGACCGCGACCGAACGTCCCGATCTCAATCTCATCGGCATCGAGAAGTCGCTGCACTATCACCGCCTCATTCGCGATCGCGTACTGAAGCGCCATCTCACGAACGTCCGCCTCATCAATCACGACGCGTTTCTCGTGCTGCGCGACATGATTCCCGACGCGTCGCTGCAGGAGATTCACATCTACTTTCCGGATCCGTGGCCGCGGAAGAAGGAGCAGAAGCGACGAATCATTCGCGCCGAGGTGCTGAACGAAATCCGACGCGTGCTCGTCGAGGGCGGCTGCGCGATCTACGTGACGGATCACAAGGACTACTACGAAGTCGCCGCGCCGCTGATCGAAGAACACTTCCGCGCCGAACGCCGCATCCCCGGCCCCGATGATCCGCCTCGCACGAATTACGAAGCGAAGTACCGGGCGGAGGGGAGGGGGATTTATGAGGTCAGGTTTTTCAGGTGATTCGCATGTGGGGTCTGGCGGGGGGGTGGCGGGGGGTGTGTGGTTAGAGGTGAGCGCTGGTCGGCGCTGTGCGGGCGGGGCGTTGTGGAGATGTGTGGCTGGGGGTTTTGTCGAAGCGTGC
>JBQCJC010000167.1:0-2794 GCA_051953135.1 Thermoanaerobaculia bacterium
CTGCCGCTGTGCGCGCTGTGCAGAGACAAGCATCCGCCGCACGAAGTGGATTGAAGCGGCAGCCGGGAGCGCCGGCGCCACGCCCGCTGGATCGGCGACGCCTCGTCGCCGTTGATGCGGGCGTGGCGCCCGCAGTCCAGCCGGCGAAGGCGCCGGCGCTCCGCTTGTCTCTCGCCTTTGCTATCCTCGCCCTCCCATGGACGACGCACTGGCCACGATTTACACCGCACATGTGACGATCTACAAACTGCGCCACGACCTTGCGCTCGCGGAGTCGCAGTTCGATCACGCCGTAATCTTCTCGAACTCGCTGCATTACCAGTGGCTCGATGACATGGCGTATCCGTTCAAGGTCAACCCGCATTTCAAATCGTGGGTACCGGTGACGAACAATCCGAACTGCTTCGTCATCTACACGCCGGGCGTCAAACCGAAACTCCTCTACTACCAGCCGGTCGACTACTGGCACAAAGTGGCGTCGCGTCCGACCGAAGCGTGGGTCGACAAGTTCGAGCTGATCCTCATCGCAGACATCGACGATGCGAAGCAGTACTTCCCGAAAGGCCGCATCGCGTTCCTCGGCGAGTGGGACGAGAAATTCGCATCGTGGGGCGACATCACTCCGAATCCCGAGCGCGTCGTGAACTCGCTGCACTGGGATCGCTCGTGGAAAACCGAATACGAGATCGAATGCCTGCGTCGCGCGAATGAAGCCGGTGCGCGCGGACATTGCGCCGCCGAGCGTGCCTTCCGCGACGGACTCTCCGAGTTCGAAATTCACTTCGAATTTCTGCGCGGCGCGAACCACGTCGAAGAAGAAACGCCGTACGGCAACATCATCGCGCTCAACGCCAACGGCGCCACGCTCCACTACTACCACCACGATCGCCACACGTACGACGAGACGAACCTGCAATCGTTTCTCATCGATGCGGGCGCGCAGTACAACGGCTACGCGAGCGACATCACACGCACGTACTCGCGTCGCAAAGATGAATTCCAGCAGCTCATCGACGCCATGGATCGCATGCAGCTCGAGCTCGTCGATGCCATTCGTCCAAACGTCGACTACATCAGCATCCACATGCTCGCGCATCGCAAAGTCGCGGAGATCCTCGCCGAATTCAAATTCGTGCAAGGCCTCGACGTCGACGGCATTCTCGAGAAGCGCATCTCCTCCGTCTTCCTCCCGCACGGCGTCGGACACATGCTCGGACTGCAGGTGCATGACGTCGCCGGCTTCGCGGCCGATCGCGCGGGCAACATGATTCCGAAACCGGAAGGCCACCCGTATCTGCGGCTCACGCGCACCGTCGAGCCGAACATGGTCTTCACGATCGAGCCCGGTCTCTACTTCATCGAGTCGCTGCTCGCGGAGTTGAAGAACGGCGACAACGCGAAGTACGCGAACTGGGAGCGCATCGATGCGTTCCGGCAGTACGGCGGCATTCGCATCGAAGACGACGTGCTCGTCACCGAGACCGGCCGCGAGAACATGACTCGCGACGCGTTCGCGCATGTGGCCTGATTTCGCATCGACGCGAGAGCTCTCCTCCGTCCTCGACGTGCTCGGGGCGATGATCACGCCGGCCGTGTTGATCCTCGCCTCGAGCTCTTTGCTCATCACGACATCGAGCCGTTCGATTCGTTGCGTCGATCGCGTGCGCGAGCGCGCCGAAGAGTTGCAATCACTCGGACAAGGACACGATGAAGGCACCGAGAAGCGGCGCCAGCATCTCTACAAACAACTCGAGATCAACACCCGCCGCGCACGACTGCTGCAGAAAGCGATGTCGCGACTCTACGTCGGCATCAGCTTCTTCATCGCCACGAGCGTATCGATCGGCGTCGTTTCGCTGCTGCACGTCGACATCGGCTGGGTGCCGCTCGTGCTCGGATTCATCGGCGCCGGCCTGCTCTTCTCCGCCAGCGTCTTTCTCATTTTCGAATCGCGCATGGCTCTGACCACGACGTTCGAAGAGATGGACTACATCGATCGCAACTACATGCAGCGGCCCTCTCGGTAAATGGACGAACACCAACTCCTCGAGCTCGCACTCTTCACCTGCGCGGGTTTGCTCGCACAACTCATCGACGGCACGATCAGCATGGGCTACGGCGTCAGCGCGACGTCGCTGCTGCTTTCGTTCGGCGTTCCGCCCGCGGCTGCAAGTGCAAGCGTGCACACCGCGGAAGTCGTCGCCACCGCGTTCTCCGCGTGGAATCACTGGCGATTCAAGAACGTGATCTGGTCGTTCGTGAAGCGGCTCCTGATTCCCGGCGTCATCGGCGCGGTGTTAGGCGCGTACGTGTTGACGACGATTCCCGGCGACGTGATCAAGCCGTTCATGGCCGCGTATCTCATCCTGATGGGCATCGTGATTCTTGCGAAAGCGTGGCGCGGCTCGGTGCATGTTGCGAGCGAGAAGCATGTCGAAGCGCTTGGACTCGCGGGCGGATTCTGTGATTCGGTCGGCGGCGGTGGCTGGGGACCGATCGTCGCCGGCACATTGCTCGCGCGTGGGAATCCACCGCGTACGACGATCGGCTCGGTCGCATTCTCCGAATTCTTCGTGACGCTCGCGGCCTCGGCCACGCTGCTGCTCACGATCGGCGTGAACAACTGGCTGCCGGTTGCCGGACTCGCGTTAGGCAGCGCGATCGCCTCGCCGTTTGCCGCGCGACTGACCGGAAAGATTCCGGCAAGACCGATGATGGTCGTGGTTGGAATCGTCGTGATTCTGCTCAGCGTGCGGACGATTTTTCTCGCGATGAAGTGACCTGTCATCCCGAC
>JBQCJC010000168.1:0-3641 GCA_051953135.1 Thermoanaerobaculia bacterium
CGCGCCGCCGCACTCCAAAGACGTACACTTGCCGAACTCATCCAGATGGAACGAATCGGCAAGTACAAAGTCCTCGACCGCATCGGACAGGGCGCGATGGGAGAAGTGTTTCGCGCACACGATCCGATCCTCGACCGCCACGTCGCGCTGAAAGTCATCAACGCGAACGACGAAGAACGGCGCCAGCGCTTTCATCGCGAAGCGCAATCGGCCGCGCGACTCACGCATCCGAACATCGTCGTCGTTCACGATTTCGGCGAAGACTCCGGACGCTTTTTCATGGCGATGGAGTTGCTCGACGGCACCGACTTCAAACGCGCCATTGCCGCGAATCGCCTTCCCGATCTCAACTCGAAACTGAATGCGATGCAGCAGGTCTGCGATGCCGTCGCGTTCGCGCACGCGCGCAGCGTCGTGCATCGCGATCTCAAACCGGCGAACATCTTTCTGCTGCCGAACGGTGCGGTGAAGATTCTCGACTTCGGTCTCGCGCGCATCGATCAATCGGACATGACCGGCACCGGGATGATTCTCGGCACGCCGAATTACATGGCGCCCGAACAGATTCAGGGCCGCAAGGTCGACGCCCGAGCCGATGTCTTCGCCCTCGGCTCGGTCTTCTACGAATTACTCGCCGGCCGCAAAGCATTCGACGGCGACTCGCTGCACAACGTGCTCTTCAAAGTGCTGCAGGCCGAGCCCGAGCCGCTGCGCAGCATCGCACCGAACATTCCGGCCGTCATCGCCGACATCGTCACGCGCGCGCTGACGAAAGTGCCGGAAGCGCGCTACCAGACTGTGCTCGAAATGCGCGATGCGATTCACATGTCGCGCGGCGGCGATCCGAGTCTCACGATGCTCGCCGCGAATATCTCGCCGACGGTTTCGCGATCGATCGGTTCACAGCCCTCCAGTGGCGCGCGTGTTGGATCCGGCCCGCAGTTCGCCGGCGGCGCGGTCACGCTCGTCGGCGAGTTGGGCAGCGACGTCATCGTCAACGTGAAAGCAGGACAGACGCTGCTCGCCGCATCGCTCGAAGCAGGCGTGAATCATCTGCACGAATGCGGCGGCAATGCGCGTTGCTCGACGTGCCGCGTCGCGGTGGTCGAAGGCGCGCGCAATCTCTCGCCTCGCGACTCCGCGGAATTGAAGCTCGCGAAACGACTCAACCTCACCGACGACATTCGCCTCGCCTGTCAGACGAAAGTACAGGGACCGGCGAAAGCGCGTCGATTGATCTTCGACGCCGACGACGTGCGCATTGCGCGCGCCGAAGCAAAGAATCCGACCGCGGGTATGGAGACGCCACTCGCGATTCTCTCCGCGAACATTCGTGAGTTCGCGACGCTCACGAAACGCAGCCTCGCGTACGACGTCGTCCACATTCTCAATCGCTACTACCTGCAAATCGGCGACGCCGTCCTCGCGAACGGCGGTCATATCGATCGCTATCAGGCCGGCGGCATGGTCGCGCTGTTCGGCGTCAACGGCGAAGACGCGCAGACGAAATGCACGAACGCCGTGCGCGCCGCGCTGCGCATGCAGAAACGCATGGAGTTGTTCAACGCGTATCTGCACGAGCACTTCGGGTTGAAATTCACGCTCGACATCGGCATTCACTACGGCCGCATGATCGTCGGCCACATCGGTCATCCCGAGCACGCGCGACTCACCGCCGTCGGCGAGCCCGCGAACATCGCCGCGGCGCTCGCGAATCTCGCGCAGTTTCATGACGCGGGGATTCTGGCGACCGAAGAGTTGATCAATGTGGTGGAGACCGACGTGGCGACCGGCAGCGTCTCGCACGAAACGATCAACGCACGAGAGTTCACGACCTACGAGATTCTCGACTTCGCGAAACCCGACACGCACTACCTCGTGCAGTCGTCGTGGGAACGAATCTTCGAGCGCCGCGACGAAGCCGCGCACATCTTCTATTCGAAGCTTTTCGAGATCGCGCCGCACGTGAAACCAATGTTCGCGAAAGTCGACATGGGCGTGCAGGGCGCGATGCTGATGAACATGATCTCCGCGGCGGTGCGCGGTCTCGATCGCCTCGAAGAACTAACGCCGATACTGCAGGACCTCGGACGTCGTCACGCGACGTATGCCGTGCGCGTCGAGCACTACCCCGCGGTCGAAGCGTGTCTGCTGTACACGATCGAGCAACTGATGGACGAAGACTTCAACGTCGACGTCAAACTCGCATGGACGAGGATCTACAACTTCGTCGCGGAGACGATGATCGAGGCTGCGGCAGCGAATTGAGAATTGAAAATTGAAAATTGAAAAAGATCGTCGCGAGAGCGAGGCATCGTTGCTCTCGCGACGACCTTTTTTTCAATTTTCAATTTTCAATTTTTAATCCGCAAAGCGGAGGTATCGATGCGCAACACTCTCCTCACCCTCTCCCTCCTCCTTCTCACCACTGCCTGCGCCACGAATCCTGCCACTGGCAGAACTGAATTCAACATCGTCAGCGAGCAGCAGGAACTGGCGATGGGCAAAGAAGCGCACGAGCAGGTGATCGCGGAGTATGGCGTGTACGACGAGAAGCCGGAGCTCAACGCGCTCGTCGATCGCATCGGTCACGAGATTGCCGCGTCATCGCCGCGTCCGAATCTGCCGTGGACGTTCACGCTGCTCGACACGCCGATGGTCAACGCGATGGCACTGCCCGGCGGCTACATCTACGTCACGCGCGGGATTCTCGAACGGATGAATTCCGAGGATGAGCTGGCGGGAGTCATTGGACACGAGGTGGCGCACGTCGCCGCGCGACATGCAGCGCAAAGCATCTCGCGAGGAACGCTCGTGCAAGCAGGACTCGTGGCCGCGATGATTGCGGCCGGCGAAGAAAACACCGAGCGATACGGCGTCATCGCCGCGGTCGGCGTCGGATTGCTCTTCACGAAATACTCGCGATCGCAGGAAACGCAGGCCGACGTCCTCGGCACCGACTACATGTCCGGCGCGGGCTGGAATCCCTACGGCTCCGCGAACATGCTGCAGGGATTGCAACGATTGCAGGGCGGCGAGGTCGCCGGCATCGAGCGCTACTTCCTGGATCATCCCGATCCCGGCAAACGCGTCGAAGACGTGAAGAAAGAAATCGCGAAGCTCGATGCGATCGATCCGACACGTGATGAGCGTCCGATGCAACGCGATTCGTTCGTGCGTCACCTCGATGGCATCGTCACCGGCAACAGCACGCTCACGACCACGATTCGCGACAACATCGTCTACAACCGCACGTACGGACTCGTCGCGCAATCACCGCGCGGCTGGAAAGCGATGACGGAATCCGGAAGTCTCTTCGCGTTCGTGCCGCAGGACGGATCGGAAGTGATCTACGGTCAGGAGCTCGGCGATGACGCGATGTCGGGTCACGACACGCCGCGCGAAGCGGTGCAGGCGCAGATCGAGAAGATGGGACTCTCGCACGTCGATTCGAATCGCGTGAACGGATTCACGATCGATCGGTGGCGCGGCACCTCGCAGGGCACGACGTACAGCGCCGCGACGACGCAACAGAGCGCCGGTGATGGCGCTGTCGTGTTGTTGCACCTCGTGAAAAGCGCGAGCCTCAGCGGTGCGCTCGATGAAGTCGTACGCACGCTCGAAGTGAATTCTGCGAAGGC
>JBQCJC010000169.1:0-2008 GCA_051953135.1 Thermoanaerobaculia bacterium
GCTCCACTTAATACCTCGCTAATCGCGCGACATACGCCTCATACCCCGCGCGCATATCGCCAACCGTATCGCCGCCGAACTTCTCCTGCATCGCGTTCGCGAGGACGATCGCGAGCATCGCCTCGCACACCACGCCGCAGGCGGGCACCGCGGTCACGTCGCTGCGCTCCCACTGCGAGCGATGCGCTTCGTGTGTCTCGGTATCCACGGACGGCAGACCGCGACGCAGCGTCGAGATCGGTTTCATGAACGCGCGCACGACGACGTCCTCGCCATTCGTTACGCCGCCTTCGAGTCCGCCGGCGCGATTCGATTTTCGGTAATAACGTCGTTCCGCATCGAAATACAGCGGGTCATGCACCTCGGAGCCGATCCGTCCTGCCGCACGTACGCCATCGCCGATCGCGACCGCCTTCACCGCGTGAATCGACAGGATCGCCTGCGCGATGCGGCCGTCGAGTTTCTCGTTCCATTGAACGTAGGACCCGAGACCGACCGGTACACCGCGCGCGGCGACGACGATCGTTCCGCCTAACGTCTCACCGAGTTCCTTCGCGCGATCGACCTCCGCGATCATCGCCGCCTCATGCTCGCGATTCACCGCGCGCAGCGGCGACTCCTCATCGACCGCGCCTAACTCATCCCACGTCGGTGCGTAATCGGGATCGCCCGCGGGACCGACCGACACGACACCGCTGCGAATCTCGATTCCGAATGCGTCTAACAACGCCTTCGCGATTGCTCCCGCCGCCACGCGACTCGCGGTCTCGCGCGCTGATGCGCGCTCGAGAATGTCGCGCAGATCGCGGCGGTCGTACTTCATCCCGCCCGGCAGATCGACGTGACCGGGACGTGGTGCATGCACGCGACGCTTGTGCGCCTCCGGCTCATTCACGTCCCACGGATCCATCGAGCCTTTCCAGTTCTCATAATCGCGATTGCGAATCACCATCGCGATCGGGCCGCCTAACGTCTCTCCGCCGCGCACGCCGCCGACGATCTCCGCTTCATCCGACTCGATCTTCATGCGACCGCCGCGGCCGTAACCGTGTTGACGGCGCTTGAGATCGAGATTGATGCGCTCGCGATCGAGCTTCAAGCCCGAGGGGATGCCGGTGATGAGAATCGTGAGCTGTGGTCCGTGCGATTCGCCTGCACTTCGAAAGTCCATCGAGCGGGAGTGTAGTCGACGCGTGTCGTGTTACCATCGCCGCGTCATGATGAACCGCCAGGAGAACGAGACCGCGCAGAGCCTCACCGCCGGCTCGTGTCTTTGGCTCGTCTGACCGTTCACTCCCGCAGCAAATCCTCCTGAGTTCTCGATGGCGTCCCTGGCGATGGTGTCTTTGAGCCCGCCACGACTGACGCACGTTTCGAGA
Source organism: Thermoanaerobaculia bacterium (assembly GCA_051953135.1). Taxonomy (GTDB): domain Bacteria; phylum Acidobacteriota; class Thermoanaerobaculia; order Gp7-AA8; family Gp7-AA8; genus QHVT01. The sequence goes on from JBQCJC010000169.1 coordinate 1,380, forward strand.
ACAAGAGGATTGCCCCATGATCACCGTCGTCGATAACTACGACTCCTTCACCTACAACCTCGTGCAGCAAATCGAGCGACTCGCGGGCGAGCGCCTGCAGGTCATTCGCAACGACGAATTCGAGCCCGAGCAACTCATCGCCGCGAAGCCGCGCGCACTCGTGATCTCGCCCGGCCCCGGCACACCGGCGCGCGCGGGGCGCTGCATCGATCTCATTCGCACCAACACCACCATTCCATTGCTCGGAGTCTGCCTCGGACACCAGGCCATCGCCGAGGCATTCGGCGCGACGGTTGTGCGTGGAGAGTTGCCCGTCCACGGAAAAATCAGCGAAGTGCGCCACAACGACAAGCGTCTCTTCGCGCGATGTCCGAAACCGATGCAGACCGCGCGCTATCACTCGCTCGTCGTCGCGCGCGACACGTTGCCCGATTTTTTAGTCATCGATGCCGAGACCGACGACGGCGCGATCATGGCCCTCTCGCACACCCAGCGGCCAATGTATGGGATCCAATTTCATCCAGAGTCGTACGGCACGTCGGGCGGCGATCGATTGATTTTGAATTTCCTCGCGACGACCAGTGGAGCGGCGGGGGCTCAGCCCCCCGCGGACCACCCGCCAAAACCGC
>JBQCJC010000170.1:0-2464 GCA_051953135.1 Thermoanaerobaculia bacterium
AGTCGAAATCGTCGATGGCCTCAAACAAGGTGAACAAATCGTGGTGTCCGACACCACCGTGTTTGGCGATGTGAAGAACGTGATGCTGCGATAGGAGCGAAATCCTCATGCTGGAAATGAAGCACATCAAAAAAATCTATAGAACGGAATCAATCGAGACCCACGCGCTCGAAGATTTATCGCTCACCGTCAACGCGGGCGAATTCGTCTCCGTCACCGGCCCGTCGGGATCGGGCAAGACGACGTTCCTCAATGTCGCCGGACTGCTCGACACCTTCGATTCCGGCTCTTACATCCTCGACGGTCGCGACGTGAGCCGGTTGTCCGATAAGGAAATGTCGCAGATCCGCAATCGCACGATCGGCTTCATCTTCCAATCATTCAACCTAATCCCGGACCTCAATGTCTTCGACAACATCGATGTTCCGTTGCGCTATCGCGGACTCGGTGCATCCGATCGCAAAGCGCGCATTGAGCGCGCGCTCGAAATGGTCGGATTATCCGCGCGGCTGCGCCACCTTCCCTCGCAATTATCGGGCGGCCAGCAACAGCGCGTCGCGATTGCGCGCGTCCTGGCCGGCGATCCGAAATTAATCCTCGCCGACGAACCGACCGGAAACCTCGACTCCGCAATGACTCGCGAAATCATGGATCTGCTCGAGCGCATCAACGTGAGCGGCACGACGATCGTCATGGTCACGCACAGTCCTGAATGCGCGGAGCGCGCGCACCGTCAATTACACGTGTTCGACGGACGCATCGTGGACGTCGAGCGTCCCAGGGTGACGTTGATGCGGGAGGCGAGCGCAGGAATCTCGGCGACGCTCGGATAAATCATGTTCGCCTATCACCTCAAAACCGCAATGACGAGTCTGCGCCGCAATCCGGTGCTGACGTTTCTGCTCATCGGCGGCATCGCGCTGGGCATTTGCGTCTCCACTGCCTTCGTCACACTGCGGCATTTCTACACGAAATCGCCGCTGCCGACGAAGAGCAACACCATTCATTACGTGCGCCTCGACAGTTGGGGCGACCAGCCGTGGCGCAATGAAGAAGGATCGGTCCCGGATCAGATCACGTACCGCGATACACGCGCGTTGCTCCGCTCGAACATTCCGGTGCGACAAACGCCGACTTACATCGCGTCGATGTTCGTTTATCCCGATCCAAAAGCCGCGCGCCCGTTTCAGCCAAATGTCCGCCTGGTCATGACGGATTTCTTCGATATGTTCGAAATTCCGTTCGAATACGGCGGGCCGTGGACGAAAGAAGCGGACGCAAAGCCGGAGTACGTCACGGTGATCGATCACGCGACGAACGAGAAACTCTTCGGCGGCGCGAACAGCGTGGGCAAGACGATTCGCCTCGGCGACCGCAATTTCCGCATTACCGGCGTGCTCGCGCCGTATCGTCCGCCGATGCGCTATTTCGATTTAACACGCGATGGATTCGGCGAACCGGAGCCGATTTACATCCCGTTCAACCTCACCGAGCCGCTGCAGATTTTCTCCAACGGCAACAATTCGGGATGGGACGGAAAACGCGCCGACACGTTCGAAGACTGGCTCCAGTCCGAGCGCATCTGGGTACAGTACTGGGTGGAATTGCCGGATGCGAAAGCCAAAGCTGCATACAGCGACTGGGTGCGCAATTACATCACCGATCAGAAGAAACTCGGCCGTTTCCGCCGTCCGATTCATTATGAGCTGACGACGATTCCCGGCCTGATTACCGAATGGCGATTGATGCCGAGCGGCGTCAAAGCGATGAGCGTGGTGTCGCTGCTGTTTCTCGTCGTCTGCTCGTTAAACCTCGTCGGCATTCTCCTCGGCAAATTACTCGCGCGCATTACGGAGGTCTCGGTGCGCCGCGCGTTAGGCGCCAGCCGTGCACAGATTTTCTGGCAGCACGTCATTGAATGTGAATTGATCGGCGCCATCGGCGGCATTGTGGGGATTTTGTTGTCGATCGGCATCCTGAGCGTGCTCGCCCGCTTCATGCAAAACGGCGAAGCACTGCATCTCGATGGAGAAATGCTGTTACTGGCGACGATCCTGTCGCTCGTAGCTGGATTACTCGCCGGTATTTACCCCGCGTGGCGCGTCTGTTCGGTCGCGCCTGCGATGCAACTAAAGGTGCAGTGATGAGGGCCGAGGGCAAAGGGCCGAGGGCCGAGGGCGCGCTTGCACGCGATTCGCGGATCCATTCGGCTCTGATCCCGGCCGGAAAGTAATTTTCACCCTCGGCCCTTGGCCCTTAGGAGTCCCAAATGCATATCGGTCCAATTCTCCGTGCAATGAAACACAATCGCACGCGTGTCGTGCTGATCATTCTTGAAATTGCGATGACGCTTGCGATCGTCACGAATTGCGTCAATGTCATTCTCGCCGAGCGGGCGAAGATGAGTCAGAAGTCGGGATTCGACGATGACAATATTCTATGGATGCGCGTGCGCCCGTTCTCG
>JBQCJC010000171.1:0-3797 GCA_051953135.1 Thermoanaerobaculia bacterium
CGGGGGAGGGGGCCGACGAGAGGGCGGGCGACGCCCGCGGCGCCGGCGAGACGAAACCCGGGGGCGATGTTTAGTGGGGGCCGGCGCGCGGGCAGCGGGCCCGCCGGCCCGCGAGGTACCCGCGCGCGCGGCCTGGAAGGCCGCGTTCCAGCGGGCTGGACGCCCGCGCTCCGTCCTCACTCTGATCCGTGTCAGCGCGCACACGTTCCGTGTGCGCCGTCGCGCGATGTTTCGTCTGATGAGCATCTTTGCGCGCAAACCGCTCGAGCGTCTTCTCGAGGAGATGAAAGGCGAGAACCGTCTTCGCCGCGTTCTCGGTCCTCTCCAGCTCACTTCCCTCGGCATCGGCGCCGTGATCGGCGCGGGCATCTTCGTCGCCACCGGTGCCGCGGCGCACAACGTCGCCGGGCCCGCGCTCATGCTCTCGTACGTCATCGCCGGCATCACCTGCGTTTTCGCCGCGCTCTGCTACGCCGAGTTCGCGTCGATGGTGCCGGTTGCGGGCTCCGCATACACCTACGCGTACGCAACCCTGGGTGAGCTCTTCGCGTGGATCATCGGCTGGGATCTCGTGCTCGAGTACGCGGTCGGCAGCGCGACCGTTGCGACCGGATGGTCCGGATACTTTCAAAACGTGCTCGCGAAACTCGGCATCCAGTTGCCGGCGATCCTTCGTGAATCGCCGTGGCGCTACGACGTGGCGAGCGGCCACTTCGTCTCCACCGGCTCGTTCGTCAACCTGCCCGCGGTGATCATCGTGCTCATCGTCACCGCGATTCTCGTCAAAGGCATTCAGGAGAGCGCGTCGTTCAACACCGCGATGGTCGGCATCAAGATCGCGGCGGTGCTCTTCGTGATCGGCGTCGGCGTGTTCTACATCAGCGCGGACAACTGGCATCCGTTCGCGCCGTACGGCTGGACGGGACTGAACATTTTCGGCAAACACGTCGCGGGACAAACGGATCCGGGCGGCGCGCCGCTGGGCATGCTCGCGGGCGCGGCGATCATCTTCTTCGCGTACATCGGATTCGATTCCGTTTCGACGCACACGGAAGAAGCGAAGAACCCGCAGCGCGATGTGCCGATCGGCATCATCGCGTCGCTCATCATCTGCACCGTTCTCTACATCCTCGTCGTGGCCGTGCTCACCGGCATGGTTCGCTACGACCAGCTCGACATCAACGCGCCGGTGTCGCGCGCGTTTCAGCAAAAAGGAATCGGCTGGGCTGAAGGAATTATCGCGACCGCGGGCGTTGCGGGCATCACGAGTGTGTTGCTCGTGATGATGCTTTCAGGACCGCGCGTGTTTCTCGCGATGGCGCGCGATGGTCTGGTGCCGCGTGGATTCTTCGCCGAGGTGCATCCGAAGTTTCGGACGCCATGGAAGTCGACGCTGCTCATCGGCGCATTCGTCGTGTGCCTCTCGGGATTTCTGCCGATCGATGCGCTGCTGCATCTCACGAACATCGGAACGCTGCTCGCGTTCGTGATTGTCTGCGCGGCGGTGCTGATCATGCGGCGCAAGTATCCGAATGCGAATCGTCCGTTCCGTTGTCCGTGGGTGCCTTTCGTTCCGGTGATGGGCATCATCACGTGTCTCACGCTGATGTTCTCGCTGCCCACCGCGAACTGGTGGCGATTGCTCGCGTGGCTCGCGATCGGCTTCGTCATCTATTTCGGATATGGACGCCGCCACAGCGTGCTGCGTCGTGATACACAGCGCGAGTCATGGATTTCCGCTCCGATAACACCCACGGTGCCCAACCCGGAATCGTAGAAGCGCTCGCGCGGGCGAGTCAGGGACAGCAGACGTCGTACGGCGACGACGCGTACACGGCGCGCGTGCGCGATCGGTTGCGCGAAGTGTTCGAGCACGATGTCGAGATCTTTCCGGTGCTCACCGGCACGGCGGGCAACGCGCTTTCGATCGCATCGATGACGCCGCCGTGGGGCGCGGTGTTCTGTCACGAAGACGCGCACATTCAGCGCGATGAGCTGGGCGCGCCGGAGTTCTTCACGAACGGCGCGAAGCTCTTTCCGATCGCGGGCGCGGACGGGAAGCTCGAAGCCGCATCGGTGGATCGATGGATCCACGCAATTGGGGAAGAAGGGAGAACCGCAACGCCGTCCTGCGTGAGTGTGACGCAGGCGACGGAAGCGGGGACGGTGTATTCGCTCGACGAGTTGCGTGCGATCGGCGATGTGTGTCGCAAGCGCGGCGTGGGGATGCACATGGACGGCGCGCGCTTCGCGAATGCGCTGGTGTCGCTCGATTGCAGTGCCGCGGAGATGACGTGGCGCGCGGGCGTCGATGTGCTGACGTTCGGCGCGACGAAGAATGGTGCGATGGCGGCCGAGGCGATCGTGGTGTTCAAACGGGAGCTCGCGGATGCGATCGCACCGCGCTGGCACCGCAGCGGACATCGCCTGTCGAAGATGCGTTTTCTGTCCGCGCAACTCGACGCGTATCTCGCGGAGGATTCGTGGCTGCGCAGCGCACGTCACGCAAACGCAATGGCGTCACGACTCGCAGCAGGACTCGGCGACGCGGTGATTCGTCCGGTGCAGGCGAACGTGGTGTTCGCACGATTCAACGAATCGACGCAGTCACGTTTACGCGAGCGCGGCTTCCAGTTTTACGAGTGGCCGATTCTCGGCGAGGGAGCGGTGCGGCTGGTGACAGGGTGGAGCACGAGGGGCGTCGATGTGGATGCGGTCGTCGCGTTGATTCGTGAGTTACGTGGGAACGAGTGATGAGAGATGAGTGATGAGCGATGAGCGATGAAGTGCGTCGCCAGAATCACGCGCTTCTTCATGACGTCATGTCGCTCAGCGTGATTCTCTCGATGCGTTTCATCACTCATCACTCATCTCTCTTCGCTCGTTCCCGCGATCACGTTGCCCACAAGCGACGACCGCACCCCTACCCGCGCTCCTTCATCGCTTCCGTCCAGTGCCGCACGTTCTCCTTCGTCATCGTGCCGTAGGGTTCGAGGCGTGCGTCTTCGAAGCCCCAGTCCTGAATGTCCATCAGGTATTGCGCGCGGGACGTGAGCGTGCCGTAGCAGACTTTTTCGGGCGCGGACCGATCGTTCAATTCCGCGGTGAAGCGTTGCAGCAATTGCTCGGTGATTTCGCGCGGGATGCGATGGCGTTCGCTCGGATAGACGAATCCGAACTTCACGATTTGCATGAACAGCAAACGCCAGTGCTCGCCGAAGCGGCGCACGAGGCGATGCCAGTCGAGTCGCGTGCCGGTGCGGAGGATGAGATGCATGACGTCGCCGCCGTCGTAGCGCTCGCGCTCCATCACGTATGACTTCGACCAGATCATTTCTTCCGGCGCGGCGAGTCGCACGGGCACGCCAAAGATTTTTCCTTCGACCGAGTGCGCGAACCATTCGTCATCGACTGCGGCTTCGCCATTCCCACCCGAGAAGATGAGGTCGATGAATGCCTTGTCTTTGTAGATCTTGCCGAGCCAGTGCGGAAACTTCAGCTCGGTCTCGTAGCCCGCGCGTCGTACGACTTCTTCGAAACGCGGATACGCCTCGCGTGGAACGAAGACATCGAAGTCTTTCGTCTCCCGCGCGATGCCGGTGTAGCGATAGTACGCGTGCGTTCCGCCGACGAGAAAGGGCAGGCCGGCTTCATTGAAGAGCTCAAGCGTGTGCCGGTAAAACTCGGTCTTGTCCGGATTCGACTCCGGCACCTCGCCGCGCCGCTCGAGCTTGAATCGCGCATCGGTGGTCATGCTGGCACTCCACCTCAGCAGTAGGCGAGGGATGTGCCAAGTG
>JBQCJC010000172.1:0-17143 GCA_051953135.1 Thermoanaerobaculia bacterium
GGCAACCCGCCCCCCCTGAATTCCGGGCCTGGGGTGGTAATAAAAATGGGCCCTTGCAGGGGGCGGGGGGGGCTTTCCGCCCCCCCTCGGGTGGTGTCCCGGGGGGGCGCCCCCCCCCCCCCTCCACTTTAGAGGCGCGCGATACAACCCAGCACGAGTTTCGTGAACTCGCCCTGCACGCGTTGCGTCGTGTCCATCACTTCCTGGTGCGTGAGCTTCTGTTTGAGGATGCCCGCGGCCATGTTCGTGATGCACGAGATGCCGAGGACGGGGATGCCCATGTGCGACATGGCGATGACTTCGGGAACGGTCGACATGCCCACTGCATCGGCACCGAGCACACGAAACGCGCGAATTTCCGCGGGAGTCTCGTATGTCGGTCCGGACAGCGCGAGGTACACACCTTCTTTCAGTGTGATTCCGATTTCTTTGGCCACATCCCGCGCGACATTCCGCAGCGTTTCGGGATACGCCTCGGTCATATCCGGAAAACGCACGCCGAGGTCTTCGACGTTCGGTCCGCGTAATGGATTGATTCCCATGAAATTGATGTGATCCGAGATCAACATCAAATCGCCCGCCTGATAGGACGTGTTCACGCCACCGGCGGCATTCGTGACGATCAGATTTTTGATCCCGAGCTTGCCGAGCACGCGCGAGAGAAACATCACCTCGTGCATTTCATAGCCTTCATAGAAATGCACGCGCCCCTGCATCACCGCGACCGGCCTGCCGTTCGAATGGCCGAGAAGCAAACGGCCCTGATGCCCGAGCACCGTCGACGCCTTCGCGCCCGGAATCTCGCCGTAGGGGATCGTGGTCTCGACGTCGATGGAATCGACAACGTGGCCGAGTCCTGATCCGAGGATCACTCCCACTTCCGGTTGCAGCGAGGACTTGCTGCGAATGTACGAGACGGCGGTATTGATGGCGTCGATCATGAGGCGGGTAAGGATAAAGGAGAACGCCTTCATTGACATCACTCCCGTCCTCCTTCATAAAGCGGGAGCGGTTCAATACCAACAATCGAGCGAGCGGAGAGAACGATGGATCGATTCACGGGCCTGATCGGATTTTTTGCGATTCTGGCGATTGCCTGGTTGATCTCAACGAATCGAAAGGCCATCAAGTGGCGCCCTGTGTTCTGGGGCCTCCTGCTGCAGATCGTGGTGGCGATTCTCGTGCTGAAGGGAAGTCAGATCGAGACGATGTTCGCCGCGTTTGCTCCGCCACTGGAGCGATGGGGCGCGGCGCTGCTGTTCATCGTGCTCGCGATTCTCGTCACGCAAATCGCGAAACGCATACCGCAGGGCGCGCGCACGGGATTGTGGGCCGTCTTCGGAATCGCGTCGCTCTATCTCTTCCTCGCATTCAATCTGCTTGCGTACCTCTTCGAGACGATGAAGCACGTCGTCAACAGCCTCATTGGCTACACGCAGGAAGGCTCGAAGTTCGTCTTCGGCGAGCTTGGTGCGCAGAACAGTAAACTCGGCTTCGTCTTCGCGACGCAGGTGCTGCCGACGATCATCTTCATCGCGTCGATCTTCGCGATCCTCTACTACGTCGGCGCGATGCAGCTCGTCGTGAAGTTCTTCGCGAAGATGATGACGCGCTTCATGGGCGCGTCGGGCGCGGAGTCGACGTCCGTTGCCGCGTCGATCTTCATGGGACAGACCGAAGCGCCGCTGACGATTCGTCCGTTCCTTCCGGAGATGACGCGCTCGGAGCTCATGACGATCATGACCGCCGGCATGGCGCACATCTCGGGCGGCATCATGGCGGCGTATGTGCTCGTCGCGAAAGTCGACGTCATTCACCTGCTCACGGCCGTGATCATGACCGCGCCGGGCGCGATCATGATGGCCAAGCTGATCGTGCCGGAAGAAGAAGTGCCGAAGACCGGCGGTGACGTCGAAGTCGTGGTGCCGAAGCAGGACGTGAACATCATTGACGCGGCAGGCCGCGGCGCGATCGAAGGCTTGCATCTCTCGCTCAATGTCGCCGGCATGTTGATCGCGTTCATCGCGCTGGTCGCGCTCGTGAACGGCATCTTCGGTTACGTGCACACGCAGTGGTCCGCGTTCCCCGCGAGCCTCGACACGGTTCTCGGACTCATCTTCCGTCCGATCGCCTGGATGATGGGTGTGTCCTGGAAGGACACTCTCACCGTCGGCAATCTCCTCGGTACACGCATGGTGCTCAACGAGTTCGTGGCGTTCGTGAAACTCGGCGAGCCGGGAGTCGGCAATACGCTCGATCCGCGCAGCTTCGTCATCGTGACGTATGCGTTGTGCGGCTTCGCGAATTTCTCGTCGATCGCGATTCAGATCGGCGGCATCGGCTCGCTCGCGCCTTCGCGCCGCGGTGATCTCGCGCGACTCGGGTTGCGCGCGATGATCGCGGGAACGCTCGCGAACTTCCTCACGGCGACGATCGCGGGCATGCTGCTCTAACGCAGGATTTCGATCACTTCGCGCATATCAGCGGGCATCTCGGATCGTACCGAGATGCTCGCTCCTGTTTTGGGGTGGGCGAATGTCAGTCGTTCCGCGTGCAGCATCTGCCTTGTCAGGGAAGACAACGCGCGCTGCACTTTTTTCTCCGCAATCCCTTTCCACTGTGGTCCTGAATAAACGGGATCGCCGACGATCGGATGGCCGAGGTGCTTCATGTGGACGCGGATTTGATGCGTGCGGCCCGTGCGTAAACGACAGCGCACCAGTGACGTTCCACGCAACCGTTCCACGATCTCGTAATCGGTGATTGCGCGGCGACCGCTGTCGACGATGGCCATGCGTTTGCGATCGCGAGGATCGCGGCCGATCGGTGCGTCGATCGTTCCGCGATCATTCGATGGAGTCCCATACACCAGCGCGAGATACTCCTTTTGCACGCGCTCCGTGTTCCATTCCGCCGTGAGCTTGCGATGCGCTTCATCGTTCTTCGCGATGATCATCACGCCGCTCGTGTCCTTGTCGAGCCGGTGCACGATGCCGGGCCGTAATTCGCCGCCAATGCCGCTGAGATCTCGCACATGAAAGAGCAGCGCGTTGACGAGCGTGCCGTCGGCGTGACCCGCGGCCGGATGCACGACGAGACCCGCGGGCTTGTCAACGACGACGACGTCTGCATCGTCAAAGAGGATGGTGAGAGGTAAGTCCTGCGATTCGACCGTCGATGCCGTGGCCTCGGGCACATCGAGCTCGATGCGTTGCGCGGCTGAGATTTTCTGCGACGGCTTCGATGCTGCATGGCCGTTCACGCGCACGCGACCTGCAAGCACGAGCCGGGCAAGTGCGCTGCGAGAATGGTTCGGGAAGAGCTCGCCGAGAACGCGATCGAGGCGAAGCCCGTCGAGCTCGCCGGGGATGATGGCTGCCTCTTTCGTCACGCGTGAGAAGTATACGAATCGCTTTACGCGATTAACGGTAGGGAGGAGTGACGAAGTCCGATGTTGGTCCGTATACGATCGGTGACATTCAGTTTTCGGTGCAACGCGATTCGTTTAGAATGCGCCCGCAGCATATTGGTTATCTGGTAGTCTGAACCGACATATCAAGTTGTGCTTAAAGGGGAAATTATGTTCATGAAGAAATTTGGTGTCGCGGCGGCTATGGCCTTGTTCGCCGTCAGCGCGTCCGCGAGCAATTTCCGCGGCGCCGACCAGGTGTACATTCCGGCTGCTGGTCACCTTCAGGGCTCGAGCGGTGTGTTCATCTCGGATGTTTACATCGCCAATCTCAGCCCTGATGAAGTTTCGGTTTCGGTTATCTACCAGCCGCTCAGCGCTGATGGCGGTCTCGGACAGGAGTTCCGCGACGCGATTCAGCTCAAGGGCTACGAGCGCAAAGAGCTGCTCGACTTCTTCCGCAACCCGGCCGCCGGCGTGAACCTGCAGGGCAACACCTTCGGACAGCTGATCTTCAACGGCTGCAAGAAGGGCGCGAGCTGCGGCACTGAAACGCAGGATCCGGATGGCTACAGCGCCAACTTCCGCAATATCAGCGTCACCAGCCGCATCTACCAGATCGCGAACAACGCGCCGGCGAATCCGCCGACGACCGGCCAGCTCTTCACCGGTATCCCCTGGTACAACTTCGTGAGCTCGCTCCAGAACAACGAAGGCCTCGACAAGGTCTTCATCACTGGTGTCACGCAGACTGGCGTCGCTGGTCAGGCCGGTACGTTCCGTACGAACATCGGCGTGATCAACGCTTCCCAGTATTCGAAGACCACGATGAAGATCAAGGCGTACCAGGGCACGCTGACCGAAGCGGACAAGAAGGGCGAATACACCATCGACCTCAAGCCGCTCGGCAACGTGCAGCTCAACTGGGCCGCGATGTTCCCGACGCTCACCGGCTCGAATTACTTCGTGACCATCGAGCAGCTCAACAACGTTGCGGAGCCGACCGCTCCGACCGGTTGCGTGCAGGGTTGCCCGGCGTTCCTCGCGTACGGTTCGGTGCTCGACAACCTGTCGGGTGACGCGACCACGCTCGAAGCGCAGTACCTCGTGCCGCTCAGCGACGACGCGCTCGCGCACATCTACCCGGCCGCCGGCAAGATCGGCGTCCGCCGCAGCGCGCGCCACTAAGTACACTCGCATCGATTTCGAAAGCCGCACCGAAAGGTGCGGCTTTTTTGTTTGTGGTCGTTTGCTCGTTGGTCACGATGTGGCCGCTACACTCGGCGCACTCATGAAAACGAATGTCGTACTCGCGTTGCTGCTGGTTTGTGCATCGAGTGTGTTCGCGCAGGATGCGAAGCCGGTGGGCAACGCGAAGCTCGAGTTCACGATCGAGCGTCAGGCGCTGATTCCGGAAGGGATGGCGTTTGATGGCAAACGATTCTTCGTGAGCAGCGTGCGCACGAAAACGATCTTCGTCATCGAAGCAAACGGTAAAGCGCAGGAGTTCGCGAAGGCGCCGTATGGCGTGTTCGGGATGGTCGCGGATCCGAAGCGCGGCGTGTTGTGGGCGTCGTCGTCGATGTTCGAAGTCGTCGAGGATTTCGCGCCTGAACAGAAAGGCAAGTCCGCGCTGTTGCGCATTGGATTGTGGACGGGCCGCGTTCTCGAAACGATGGAGGCTCCCGATGACGGTCCGCACATGTTCGGCGACGTCACGCTCGCATCCGATGGCGATGTGTACGTGAGCGATTCGCGCACGTCGACGATCTATCGTGTGAATGGCAATGCACTCGAGCCGTTCGCGAAGCCATCGTTTCGCTCGTTGCAGGGGATCGCGGTGATCGGCAATGTGCTCTTTGCGGCTGATTATTCGAACGGCATCTTTGCGATCGATCGTCGCACGCGCGACGTGCATGCGCTGGCGGCTCCCGCGAACATCAATCTCAAAGGCATCGATGGGTTGTATGCCGCGGATGCGACCACGTTGATCGCGACGCAGAACGGAACGAATCCGTATCGCATCCTGCGCATCGAGCTCGGCCGCAATGCCTCGTCGATCACATCCGTGAAGACTCTGCTCGCGAACAGCAGCCTCATGGGCGATCCGACGCTTGGTGTCGTCGCGAAGGATCGTTTCTACTTCAACGGACATGCGCAGTGGGATTTGTTCGGGAATGACGGTAGAATCGCGGACCCGTTGAAACTGAGCGAAGCGATCGTCCTGTCGGTGCCGCTGCGCTGACGGGAGGGAATCGTCCTGCGACGTGACCGCGTTGTAACGGCTCGCGTAGGCGTGTTAGTATCTCGACGGCTTTCGAGCAGGTCTTTCGAAAGCGGCCGATTCGGCCGCTTTTTTTGTTGAGGGGGCGAATATTCGGAGCAGATGAGCGGCATTCCTGAACAGATCGAGCAACAGATCCAGAAGATCGTGGAGTCCGAGGGACTCGAGCTCGTCCATATCGATTACCACAAGGCGGGACGCGGTTTTCTCCTGCGCGTGGACATTGATAAGGATGGCGGAGTCACGATCGATGACTGCCAGCTCGTCTCTCAGCAGGTGTCGACATGGCTCGACGTCGAGGATCCAATCCCGGCGGAGTTCGAACTGCAGGTTTCCTCGCCCGGCCTCGACCGAAAATTCTACAAGCCGTCCGATTACGAAAAATTCATCGGACGTCTGGTGCGCGTGAAGACGAGTAAACCCGTTCGCGGGCTGCATGTGATCGTCGGACGACTCAAGGAGTACGACGGGACGCAGATCATCGTCACGGATCCGGTCATGAAAAAAGACCCGGATTACGTCATCCCGCTCGCCGACATCAAGGAAACACGACTGGAAGTGGAGATCTGATGTTCAACGACAAAGATATCAAGGCACTTGCATACGAGAAGTCGATCGACGTCGATCGTGTGTAAAAGGCCCGAGAGGACGCGCTGTCGACCGCGGCACGCAAGTACTACAAGACGCGCGAGCCCCACGAAGCGGAGCTCGATCGCAATGGCGGCGGCGTGACGATCTTCGCAATCAAGGAAATCGTCGAGAACGAGGATCAGATCGAAGATCCGCAGGCGCAGTGGACGCTCGAACAGGCACGCAAGGTCGATCCGAACGTGCAGGTCGGCGGAACGATTCGCCTCGATCACATCACCAAGGAAGTCGTGGACGTCGTTCGCGACCAGAACACGCAGATCCGCACCTACGAAGCGCAGAAGATCGACACGGAAGTCGAGCAGGGCGACGAGGTAAAGATCCCGCTGACGAAGCCGCCCGACGAGCTCGGACGCATCGCCGCGCAGTCGGCCAAGCAGGTCCTGTATCAGAAGGTCCGCGAAGCCGAGCGCGAAAAAGTCTTCAACGAATTCAAGGACAAGTCGGGCGAGCTCGAGAACGGCTACGTGAAGCGTTTCGAGCGCGGCGACATGATCATCGATCTCAACGGCAAGACCGAAGGGATCATCCCGCGTCATCACCAGTCGCGCGCGGAGCGTTACTCGCAGGGCGATCGCATCAAGGCGGTGATCGCCGACGTGCACACGCAGCCGAAGGGACCGCAGGTCGTGCTCTCGCGCACCGATCCGCGTCTGCTCATCAAATTGTTTGAAATGGAAGTGCCGGAGATCTACGACGGAACGGTCGTGATCAAGGGCGCGGTGCGTGAGCCGGGCGAGCGCGCGAAGATCGCGGTGATGTCACGCGAGCGCGACGTCGATCCGGTCGGCGCGTGCGTGGGCATGAAGGGCTCGCGCGTGCAGTCGATCATTCGTGAGTTGCGCGGCGAGAAGATCGACATCATTCCCTGGAGCGATGACATCGTCGGTTACGCGCAGAACGCGCTGGCGCCGGCGAAGATCACGCGCGTCTCGGTGACGAGCGACGAGCAGGCGCACCGCCCGCACCTCGACGTCATCGTCGACAACGATCAGCTCTCGCTGGCCATCGGCAAGCGTGGGTTGAACGTGCGTCTCGCGGCGGAACTGATCGGCGCGAAGATCGACATCAAGTCGGAAGAAGAAGTGAAGGGCGAGGTCGCCGACGCGCTCGCGGCAATGCTGCAGGAAGCGATGGCGGAGTCGCGCGCACAGACGAATGTGGGCGAGATCGAGAACATGCCGGCGGATTGGGCGCAATTGCTCGAGGACGCGGGATATGACGATCTGGATTCAGTCATCAACGCGTCGGTCGAGGATCTCATCGCGATCGAAGGCGTCGACGAAGAGATGGCGACGCAGATGATCGAGCTTGCGAAGAAGCATGAGCAGGTCGATGAGTCGCCGGTCGAGCCCGAAGGCGACGACGAAGAATCAGAAGAATCAGAGGAAGCTTCGGACGAAGAGTCTCCCGAAGCTTCGGCACAGTGACCATTTCCTAGCTGCCGGCTGTCTGCTCCTCGGAGCTCTCGGCCGACAGCGAAAGCAAAAGTACAAGCGAATCGCTGAGAGCTAAGAGCAGATCCAGGAGATTGAATGGCGGCAGCAAAAATCAAGGTGAGCGATATTGCGAAGAAGATGGGCATGTCCGACAAGGACATGATCTTCCGTCTGCAATCGCTCGGCGCAGAGGTCACCGACGCGAATCAGGTTCTCGAGCCTGAGGTGATCCAGGCGCTCATTACCGGCAAGAAGCTGGTCACGCGTTCGCGCAGCGTCATCATGCGCGAGGACAAGCCGACGCCGGAAAAGAAGAAGGAAGCGGTGCGTCCGCCGCGGCCGATCGTGCAGCCGCCGGTTCGCAAGAAAGCCGAGCAGCCGAAGGCCGAGGAACCGGCCACGCCTGCGCCGCCACCTGTGATCATTCAGGAGTTCGTCGACGCCGCCGAGGCGGAGGAGCGCGCAGCACAGGAAGCCCCGCCGGCTCCGGCTCCGGAGAAAGCGCCGAAGAAGGTCGCGCGCCACGAGGAAGCTCCCGCTTCGGCGCCGGTCGTACCGGAACCGATTGCTGCCGCACCGGCTCCCGAAGCCACGGCGCCGATCGAGACTCCGGCACCCGCCGCAGCCGCTGCCGCGGCGACGACGCAGCCGCAGCCAGCCGCTCCGGTTCCTCCTCCGGCCGCGCCTCAGCATCCGCAGCACCCTCAACATCAACATCACGATCAGGGACGCCGTCCGACGGGTCCGACTGGTCCTCGCGCGTGTGCGCCGCAGGGGCCGCGTCCGAACTACGCCGGTCAGGCTCCGATGCATCAGCCGCGTCCCAGCGGTCCGGGTGGACCCGGTGGTCCCCGTCCGAATGCACCGATGGGCGCGCGTCCGGCAGGTCCGGGCGGTCCGCGTCCGATGGGACCTGGCGGTCCTCGTCCGGGTGGACCGGGTGGTCCGCGTCCCGGTGGTCCGGGCATGCGCGGTCCGGGTGGACCGGGCGGTCCGCGTCCGGGTGGACCCGGCGGTCCTCGTCCCGCGGGTCCGGGCGGCCCGCGTCCGATGGGCGCTCCGGCGCCGACCGGTCCGGGTCCGAACATCATCCGTCGCAAGAAGGAAGATGATCGTCCCGAGGATCACGATAAGAAGAAAACGACGAAGCGCGGCACGAAGACCGTGCGCACGGCGGAGTTCGATCAGGATCTCCTGACGAAAGGACCGTTCTCCGGAACGCAGATCATCGCTGACGATCTCGGTCCGGACATCGTGCTGCCGGAGGTCGAGGAGCAGAAGCGTGTTTCCTCGCGCCGCGATACACGAAGCAAGCAGACGGCAAACGCGAAAGTGCTCGAGTTCAAGCGTCCGACCGGAAAGGTCGCGCTGACCGAGGGCGTCGCGGTGAAGGAACTTGCCGAGAAGCTCGACGTCAAGGCCAACGATCTCATGAAGCATCTCTTCATGAAGAAGGGGCTGATGGTCTCGATCAATCAACCCCTCGGCGCGGAGCTCGCGCTCGAAGTTGCACGCGAGCTCGGCATCGAAGCAGAGATCGTGTCGTTCGAGGAAGCGGTCGAGCTCGAGGCGATGGAGCGCAGCGAAGGCACCGGTACGGTTCCTCGCGGTCCGGTCATCACCGTCATGGGTCACGTTGACCACGGCAAGACCTCGCTCCTCGATGCGATTCGTGAAACGAATGTTGCCGGCGGTGAAGCCGGCGGCATCACGCAGCACATCGGCGCGTATCACGTCGAGAAGCGCGATCGGAAGATCGTGTTCCTCGATACGCCGGGTCACGAAGCATTCACGATGATGCGTGCGCGCGGTGCGAAGGTGACGGACATCGTCATCCTCGTGGTCGCGGCCGACGACGGCGTCATGCCGCAGACGAAGGAAGCCATCGATCACGCGCGAGCCGCGAAGGTTCCGATGATCGTGGCGATCAACAAGATCGATAAGCCGAACGCGAACATCGAGCGCGTGCGCCGCGAACTTTCTGAAGCGAACGTGCTCGTCGAGCAGTGGGGCGGCGATGTCGTCTCCGTCGAAGTCTCAGCCGTGAAGCGTCAGGGCATCGACGATCTTCTCGACATGATTCTGCTCACCGCGGACATGCTCGATCTCAAAGCAAATCCCGAACTGCCCGCGAAGGGTGTCGTGCTCGAAGCGAAGAAGGAAGTCGGTCGCGGCATCGTGGCCACGCTTCTGATTCAGGACGGTACGCTGAAGATCGGCGATTCGTACTTCTCGGGCCAGACGTTCGGTCGCGTTCGCGCGATGACGGACGAGCGCGGCAAGCGCATTCAGGAAGCGGGTCCTGCGACTCCGGTGCAGCTCACCGGGTTCGACGACGTACCGAATGCGGGCGATACGCTCGCGGTGGTCGACGACGAAACGCAGGCGCGCATGATCGGTCAGTTGCGTCAGGAGAAGGCGCGCGAAGTGGCGCAGCAGAAGGCTGGCCGCATGTCGCTCGATCAGCTCTTCCAGCGCATGCAGTCCGGCGGCGTGAAGGAGCTCAACGTCATCATCAAAGCTGACGTGCAGGGTTCCGTCGAAGTGCTCAACGACACGGTTCGCAAGCTGTCGACGCCGGAAGTGAAGGTCAACGTGATTCACTCGTCGGTCGGCGCGGTGTCGACCAACGACGTTCTCCTCGCAACCGCGTCCGATGCAATCGTCGTCGGCTTCAACGTGCGACCGGAGAAGAACGCGCAGGAGCTGGCGGAGAAGGAAGGCGTCGACATTCGCCTCTACACTGTCATCTACAACCTGGTCGATGAGATCAAGGGCGCGATGGTCGGCCTGCTCGATCCGAAGTTCCAGGAAGTCTTCCAGGGACGCGCGGAAGTGCGCAACACGTTCAAGGTGCCGAAGGCGGGCGTCATCGCCGGCTGCATGGTCACCGAGGGCATCATCCCGCGCACCGCGAATATTCGACTGCTGCGCGACAACCGCGTCATTCTCGAAGGTAAGATCGGCTCGCTCCGTCACTTCAAGAACGACGTTTCGGAAGTGCGCCAGGGCTTCGAGTGCGGTATCGGGATCGAGCGGTTCCAGGACGTCAAAGTCGGCGACGTGATCGAAGCCTTCAAGGTGGAGACGATCGCGCCGGTGCTTTCCTCGTAACGATGTGTGTCAGCCCGTGCTCTCGCACGGGATGACCCGTTTCCCGCCGTCCATGATCGTCGCTGTCGCACTCTTCGAGATTCACATCGAGTACGCGCAGTCGCTGAAAGACAAGCGGCAGGTCGTGCGATCGCTCAAGGACAAGTTGCGCCACACGTTCAAATGCTCGGCGAATGAGGTCGGGCTGCAGGATTTGCATCAGCGCGCGCGACTAGCCGTCTCTTTCATCGCCGATCGCCACGATTCGGCAGACTCATTGCTGGATAAGATTCAGAATTACGTCGAGTCGCATTCCGACGCCGTGCTCGCGGGCTGGACCAGCGAGAAGCTCGACTTCGACGAGAACGCAGACTTATGAAGAAAACACGCCGTACATCACGAGTGGGCGAAAACGTTCGCGACGCGCTCGTGCAGGTTCTCCGCAGCGATCTCCGCGATTTCGATATCGGCTGGAACTCGATCAGCGAGGTCGAGGTCAGTCCCGATCTGCATTATGCGCGCGTCTACATCACCGGGCTCAAGGAAGAGGACGCGAAGAAGACGGTGGAGGAGCTGCGCGAACGCGCCGGTCAGGCACGCTACGCCCTCGGCAAGCGCATTCATCTGCGCTACACGCCGGAGCTCGATTTCCGTTACGACGAGACGGCGATGCGCGCACTGCGCGTCGAGACGTTGTTGCGCGAAGTGATGCCGCCGCGAAGCGAGGAAGAGAGTGAATCGGCCGACGACGAGTCGACCGATGAATCGAAGGACGAGTAGTTACTCCTTCACGAAGACGTTCTCGCGGTAGTAGCGCAGTTCGTCGATCGATTCCTGAATATCGTCGAGCGCGCGGTGGCGCTCCTGTTTCGGCGGCGGGCAGTACTTGCCGCCGTACCACTCGTTGACCAGCACTTTGATCGAGCTGACGTCGACGACTTTGTAGTGCAGGTAGTCGTGCAGCGCGGGCATGTATTTCACGAGAAATCGCTTGTCCTGCCCGATGGAGTTCCCGCACAACGGAGCGGTTTTCTTGTAGCAGTATTTCTTCACGAACTTGAGCGTCTGCTCTTCCGCCTCGGCGACGCTCACGCCTTCCGCGCGTACGCGATCGAGCAGTCCGCTCGCGCCATGCGTGCGCTGGTTCCACGAATCCATCTTCGCCAGCCGCGCCTCGCTCGCCTTGATCGCGATGACCGGCCCTGTTGCAACGACGTTCAGGTCGTAGTCGGTGACGATCGTGGCGATCTCGAGCAACACATCCGCCGACGGGTCGAGCCCCGTCATCTCGCAATCGATCCAGACCAGATGCTTTTTGCTTTTCTTGGTCGCCATAAGCGACGCGCATTCTAACCGGCGACGCGGGTGAGATCGGGAGCCGCGATAACTAGAGGTTATGTGCGCCTTTCAGGCGTGGCATGCGCGCTCCCCACGGAAAGAGTTTCGAACGAGCAGGTTCTCGATCTCGTCGCTCACTACAGCCGTGGTGTGTATCGCGAGCAAATCGCGGATCTCATGGCATCGCTGGACTCGAAGCTCACGCGCGCCGGGATTGTGAATCGCTACGGGCGCGCACCAGGCGAGCGTCCCGCTGCGCTATTGCGGCAAGCATCTGAAGATGCGCTGCGGCTTTCTGGAATTCGATCGAGCGATGTCGATCTCGTGATTTACGTCGGCGTCGATCGCGGCTTCGCGGAACCTGCCAACGCCTGCTTCCTCGCGCGCGACCTCGGCATGCGTCACGTGCGAACGTTCGACATCGTCGACGCATGTCTCGGGTGGGTGACCGCCACCGAGGTCGTGCAGGATCTCTTTGCAGCGGGACGCGCGGGATGCGCGTTGATTGCCTCCGCCGAATTTCCGATGCGTTCTGACGGTGTGGTGATTCCCGATTGCTTTCGTATTCGATCCGATGCGGAGCTCGATTGGAAATTTCCGGCGTTCACGCTGGGCGAAGGCGCAAGCGCGAGCATTTTGCTCAATGAAAGTGGCTCGTGGCGCTACGTTCATGAATCGGACAATGACCTCGCCGATCTGTGCACGGTTCCGCTTGCGCCATCGACGGATTACGCCGAACCGACGCCCCGACTCGCGCCACCCGAGTCACGCGCGTTTCGTGCGTATGGAAATGATCTCGGACGTCAGATCGTCTGGCCCGCGGTCCGCGTGCTTCGTGAAGTCGTGAGGCATACCGGCGCGGATCGCATCGTGTTTCCGCACTCCGTCATCGGCGCGTACATCGAGCAAGTCATCGCGCGCGTCAATCCGAGGTTGCGCGTCTTTTCGACATTCGCAGAGATGGGAAACCTTGCGACTTCCTCTCTGCCGAGTTGCATTCAGCGCGCACGAGAGCAGGGTTTGCTCAACGCGAACGATGTTCCGATCGGATGGGCCGCTGCATCGGGCTTGAAAGTCAGCGCGTTCGAAATGATCCAGTGATCACGTCGAAACCAGATTGGCGAGGATCGCGGCCGTTGCGGGAAGAAGTGTCGTGAGAAGGACCTGCAGATTCGACGAAACCAGCATGTGTCCTCGCTGCTTTCGAAACCATTGCACCAGCGGTTGCTTCTCGCCGGCATTGCCCGTGGCAACGCCATCGAAGCATTTGCGGAGCACAACGTATGGGTAGACACACAACGCGAGCAGCGTCAGCGAAAACGTGATCCCCCACACGAGCCCTACCGCATCCGACATTGCTTTGAAACTGCCGCGAGCAGTTGCGTCGAGCAATCCGATCGGCGTGCGCAGGTACGCGATCGTGGCGAGCGTGCTGGTGACGAGTACGAGGCTCAGCGCCAGCAGGTGCGAGCGCAGTTGCTCGAGCGCGAGCGTAAGCTCGGAGATTCGATCGTGCGATCGTCCCGTGTGCGGTCCCGTGAAGGTCGTCAGACAATCGCTCGCGCACAAGATGATTGCCGCAGTCGCAAAGAATGCGGCAACGATTGCGACCATTGGGAAGAACGAGAAGGGCGTGACGCGAAGCACGGCCGGCTGAAACATCGACGCAAGCGCGGGATCCTGTCGCAGCACATCGAAAAGCCGTTCGTGCGACAACACCGCCAGTTTCAAGTGAAACGCATCGGCGACGATCACGACCACGGTCGCGATCACAATCGATGGAATGCCGAGTTTGAGGAACGCTCGTTTGATGCTGGTTTGCCCGAATCGAATGAACAACGCTCCGACGCCAACGCTGATCGACAGCAGCATGTGCGCGATCCAGGCGATGTAGTAGACGAGCAGCGGAGACAAGTCGCGCGCCTTCGGAGCGAAATGCTCCGGTTTGCACGCGGCGACGAGCGCCGAGTCGGTCATCGCAAACGAAACGCAGAAGACGACGAGGACTGCTGGCACGAACGACGAGAGGATCATGACGAGCGCCTGGCGCGTCGCATCCGACTCGAAACACAGCTTCTTCGCGATGACGTTCCGCCAGTTCTCATCGCTCATCGGTTGCCGGATAACCTCTAGTTATCGAATGTGAAGGAAATCCCTTCCATCACTGGAGTGACGGTGCGAGCTCCTTTCCCACACCTCACGCTCGGTTGCGAAAATATTGAACGCGTTCAGAAAAGCCCTTGCGCATTTCAACTCCCGGTCCTATATTACTTTTGAACGCGTTCAAGAAGGGATCATCGCCATGGTCGTCGGCACTTACCTCACGTACCTGACCATCAGCATCACCGTCACGATCTGGGTCGCGCGGACACTCCACAAAAACGGGCGCGTGTTTCTCGTCGACTCCTTTCACGGCAATGAGTCTCTTGCGGACTCCGTCAACCATCTCCTCGTCGTCGGTTTCTATCTCGTCAACATCGGCTTCGTGGCACTCGCGCTTCAGTTTGGTCAGCGCGCGATCCTGCTCGAGCAGGCGATCGAAATCCTCAGCACGAAGATCGGCATCGTCCTGCTCGTCCTCGGCGTCATGCACTTCTTCAACATCAAAGTGATCTCCGGGATGAGACGCCGCGCACTCGAAAATGCGCGACCCCCGATGCGTCCGCAGGCCACCGTCCGGCCGCCGGCGGAAGCGTGAGGACGCGATCATGGTCACGACGCTCTACGTCCTCTACGACGCGCGCTGCGGACTCTGCTCGCGCGTGCGTGCGTGGGCGATCGAGCAGCCCGCGTATGTCGCGCTCGACTTCCTCCCGGCCGGCTCCGATCGCGCGCGCATGCTCTTCCCAACGTTGCCGCACGACGCCGTCACGTCCGAGCTCGTCGTCGTCACCGACGAAGGCGAGGTCTACATCGATCACGACGCGTGGATCGTCTGCTTGTGGGCCTTGCGCGATTACCGCGAATGGTCGCGACGATTTTCGAAAGGCGTCCTGCGTCCGCTCGCGCGATCCGCGTGGCACTTCCTCTCCGAAAACCGTCTCGCGTTTTCGCGCATGTTCGCGTTGCGCAGCGACGACGAGATCGCGCGACGGCTCTCCGCACACACGCCGCCTTCCTGTGAATTGAACTGAAGGAGCACGTCATGAAGGTCGTCATTCCCGGTGGCTCCGGCCACCTCGGCTATCTCCTTGCCCGCCATTTCCGTGATGCAGGACACGACGTCACGATCCTCAGCAGAACCCTGGATCGCCACGCCGCCGTTCGTGATGCGCGCTGGCTCGGCATGCAAATCATGCAGTGGGACGGTCGCACGCGCGGCGAGTGGGTGGGCGCGATCGATGGTGCCGATGTCGTCATCAATCTTGCGGGACGCAGCGTCAACGCGCGCTACGACGCCGAAACGCGCAACGAGATCATGAGCTCACGCGTCGATTCGACGCGCATCGTCGGCGATGCCATCGCACGCGCAACGTTCCCTCCGCGTGTGTGGTTGCAGATGAGTACCGCCACGATCTACGCGCATCGCTACGAGCCAGCCGCGGATGAATCGACGCCGATCGTCGACGAACAACATCACGACTGGCAGTTCAGCGTCGACGTCGCGCGCGCATGGGAGCTCGCGCTCGAAGACGCCGACGCGCCGCACACGCGCAAAGTTGCATTGCGCACCGCGATGGTCATGACCGATGACGACGACGGACCGTTCGCGCTGATGCGACGTCATGTGCGCATGGGCTTCGGATCGTTTGGCGACGGACGCCAGTACATGTCGTGGATTCACGCGCATGACTTCATGCGTGCGATCGAATTTCTCATCGCACATGACGAGATCAGCGGCGTGGTGAATCTCGCATCGCCGCATCCGTTGCCGAACGAAGAGTTCATGCACATCCTCAGCAACGCCGTCGGCGGACGCTTCGGCATTCCGTCGCGCGGATGGTTGCTGGAGCTTGGTGCGTGTCTCTTCCGCACCGAGCCTGAGCTCGTGCTCAAGAGCCGGCGCGTCGTGCCGGCGCGATTGCTCGAAGCAGGATTCGCATTCGAATTGCCGCTGTGGCAGGACGCGGTGGAGGAGTTGGCGAAGAGCGAAGCGACAGCACTCGCGACGTGGTGACGTTATGCTTGCCGCGATGGCCACGCCGAAAGCCGAAGAGACGCGGAACCGCATTCTCGATGCTGCGTTGCGTCTCTTCCGCGAGCGTGGATTCGAAGCGACGACCATGCGCGACGTCGCCGCCGAAGCGGGTGTCGCGACCGGCGCGGCTTACTACTACTACCGTTCGAAAGAAGACCTCGTCATGGCGTTTTATCTGCGCACCGACGAGGAACAACGCGAGTCATTTGCGAACGCGATCAGCGCGTCGAAGAATTTGAAGAACCGGCTCGGCGGCATCATCGAAGCGAAGTTCGCGCAGTTCGAAGAACATCGCGGTCTGCTCACCACGCTCTTGAAAGCGGGCGTCGATCCACGCGATCCGCTTTCTCCCTTCGGCGAAGAAACGCGCAACGTACGTGAAGAAAACATTCAGTGGTACGCGCGCGCGCTCGAGAATGCGGACGTCTCGATTCCGAAAGACCTCGCGCCGCATTTGCCGCGATTGCTGTGGCTCTATCACATGGGATTGATTTACCACTGGATCGTCGATCCGTCGCCGCAGCAGCGGAAAACGCGCAGGATCGCCGATGCGACGCTCGATCTCATCGTGCAACTTCTGAAGATCGCGTCATTGCCGTTGATGGGACCGTTGCGCAAACGCGCGCTCAAAGTGCTGCGAGCGTTCGAAGACCAATGAACGACGACGAGCATTCCTCGGCAAGGGTATCTGCAACGCTCATCATCACGGGCGACGATCTGGAGCCGGAGATCGTCACGAGAGCCCTCGGCGAGCTCGGAATCGACGTCGTGATGAACATCTATCCCCCGAACAA
>JBQCJC010000173.1:0-15807 GCA_051953135.1 Thermoanaerobaculia bacterium
CGTGACGACGGGTATCTCCGCATTCGACCGCTCAGAGACCGTGCGTGTCGCGATCGATCCTCGAACGCGACCGCACGACCTCGCGCGGCCGGGGCACGTCTTCCCGCTGCGCGCGCGCAAAGGCGGTGTGCTCAAGCGCGCCGGCCAGACCGAAGCGTCGGTGGATCTCGCGGCCATCGCAGGCGTCACGCCCGCGGCGGTGATCTGCGAAATCATGAACGAAGACGGCACGATGGCGCGGCTTCCGGATCTCCGCGAGTTCGCGATTCATCACGGTCTGAAGATCATCTCCGTCGCGGACATCATCAAATACCGGATGCAGAACGAGAAGCATGTGCATTGCCTTGCTGCTCCTGTTCTGCCGACCGAGTATGGCGAGTTCCGCGTGCATGCGTACAAGAGCGACATCACCGGCGAAGAGCATGTGGCGCTCGTGAAGGGTGAGATCAAGGAAGACGACGAAGTGCTCGTGCGCGTGCACTCGTCCTGCCTCACCGGCGACGTGTTCCACTCGAATCGCTGCGATTGCGGCGATCAGCTCGATCGTGCGTTCGCGCGCGTCGCGGCGGAAGGGAAGGGGATCATCCTCTATCTTCTGCAGGAAGGCCGCGGCATCGGTCTCGTGAACAAACTGCGCGCGTACGAGCTGCAGGATCAGGGCGCGGACACGATCGAAGCGAATGCGAAGCTCGGGTTCGCACCAGACATCCGCGACTACGGCACCGGCTCTCAAATCCTTCGCGACCTCGGTGTCCGCAAGATTCGTCTGATGACGAACAATCCTGCGAAGTACGTCGCCATCGAAGGATTCGGCCTGCAGATCGTCGAGCGCGTGCCGCTCGAGATCGCGCCGTCGCAGACGACGCAGAAGTATCTCGAGACGAAAAAGAAGAAGCTCGGACACATCCTCGAACTCGTTTGAGCGAGTGCGATTCGCGACGCGGATCACGCGTTGAATCGGTGCTCAAATTTTCGTGTAGTGCGATTGCGAACGCGCGAGTATTATCCGCGCCGCGATGCCACATACCGGACCCATCCTCGAAGGAAAAGGCGCTTCGGATTACGAGCGCTACGTTCGCGTTCCCGAGCTGCTCGAACTGCAGAAACCGATCGAGAAACTCTCGAATCCTGAAGAGCGGCTGTTTCAGGTCATGCACCAGACCGCGGAGCTCTGGCTGCATCACATCGATTACGAGATCGATCGCGCGCTGCCTTTCCTCGACAACGATCAGCCGCAGCTCGCGGCTGACCTTCTGCATCGCTGCCGGTTGATCATCGATCTGCTGCGCGAGCAGATCATCATTCTCGAAACCATGGCCCCGGCCGACTACCACGTGCTGCGTACGACCTCGTTAGGCCGTGGCAGTGGACAGGAGTCGCCGGGCTTCCATCGATTGCTCGATGTGGGCAAGCGCATCTGGCCGAAGTTTCAGGACCTGCTTGCGCGTCGCGGATTGCAGATTCTCGAGATCGAGCGCAAGCCGCGCGAGCACTACGAAGTCTTCCGCCTCGTGCAGGCGATGATGGATTACGACGAAGCGTTCCTGAAGTGGCGCTACACGCACATGCGACTCGCGTTTCGAATCATCGGCGATCGTGTGATGTCGCTCAAGAACGTGCCCGCGGCTCAACTCGAGTCCGGCACGCGCGAGCCGTTGTTTCCGGAGCTCTGGAGTGCGATCAGCGATCTGACTGGCGAATGGAAGCCGACGTATTGAAACGCTTCTGTGGCGGTCGGTAAGTCGAGGATGAGAGGGAGGGACAGCCGCGTTGCGTGATCCGACGAAAAGGTAAACGTTCATTCAGCGCACGATTTCTGCTTGCAAAGTGACGCGCGGAACGTTACATGGTGACGCGCATTGCGGCGGGCGCATCTGTGGGGTTGGCGAGCGGGTGCCGCAGCAGTTTACGAAGCTTGCGAGAAAAGGTTTTCTTTCGCGCAGGTCGGGTGTCAAAGGGTCGAGAGAGAGAGTCATGTGGGATCGCAGAAAAAGCATTGAAAATGCGCGATTTTCGGGCCTTTTTCATCGGCTAAAACTTTCGGTTTCAGGTATGGGGGTTTGGGTTGACGGTGAATAGGTCGATCTGTATATTCGCTCACCATTGCCTGACGCGGGCCGGGAAGCAGCCTGACAGCGCCCCCCTGCATACAGTTCTGCGATCACTCATCAGGGAGTTCGGAATCACATGAAAAAGAAGTTGTGCCTTGTCGCGGCACTTTCTCTTTCCCTATTCGTCGGCTGCTCCAAAGTTAAGGCGCGCATGGAAATTCGCGACGCCAACGACGCGTACGCGAAGGAAGAATACGCGACGGCTCTCACGCACTATCAGAAGGCGCGCGAAATTGATTCGGCGGGCTTTCCTGATCTGGACCGAATGATCGGCTACTCGCTGATCGGTATGTATGTTCCGGAAGACAAGTCTCCGGACAACGTCAAGAAGGCCGACCTGGCCATCGTCGAGCTTCGCAAGTATTTGAAGAAGCGCCCCGATGACACGATCGCGCGCGAAGCTCTCATCAATCTCTACCTCAATGCCGATCGCATCACCGACGCGATCAACTACTTCCGCGAGTGGCTGCAGACGCACCCCGGCGACATCGAGGCCGTCCGCTCGATCGCCACGCTCTACGCGAAGCAGGGCAACTTCAACGAATCGCTGAACTGGTACGAGAAGATCACGCTGCTTGACTCGAAGAACCCGGAGTCGTACTACGTGTACGGCGTCGTGTGCTACGAGAAGGTGGCGAAGAATCCGCCGGCGGACATGGCGGAGCGCCTGACCATCATCGAAAAGGGTAAAGGTGCGCTGCAGAAAGCCATCACGCTCAAGAAGGATTACTTCGAGGCGATGGTGTATCTCAGCCTTCTGTACCGCCAGCAGGCGCCGATCGAAACGGATCCGGCCAAGCAGCAGCAGCTCGTCGCCGAGGCGGATCGCGTCCGCAACGATGCGATCGCGATCGTGAAGAAGAAAAAGGCGGACGCCGCTGCTGCCGCCGCGGGCAAGAAGAGCTAACAGCCATGTTCGAAACCACAGTCGTCGAATCCAAAAAGCAAAAAGTCGGGATTCAGAAGTACCTGACGTTGCCGGTCTCGCTGGGTCTTCACGTCGTCGTGATTGCCGGCATGATCTTCGGCGCCGTCTGGAACGTCGACTTCCCGACGAACTCTCCGGCGCAGGTCGCGCAGTACTCCGTTGCTGCCGCCCCGCCGCCACCGCCTCCGCCACCACCGCCGCCGCCCAAAGCCGCGTCGGTCAAGCCGGTGGAAGTGAAGCCGGTGGAAGTTCCGAAAGATCTGCAGAACCTCGCGCCAACTACCGTGCCTGATCAGGTCAAGCCGGTCGAAGCCGCGGCCTCCGCTGATGCGGGTGTCGAAGGCGGCGTCGAGGGTGGTGTCGAGGGCGGCGTCCTCGGTGGTGTGGTCGGCGGTGTCGTCGGCGGCATCGTGACCGATACGCAGCCGCCTCCGCCGAAAACCGATGCGCCGCTGCGCGTCGGTGGTGACGTCAAGGCGCCGGTCATCATCAGCCGCGTCGAGCCGCACTATCCCGAGGTGGCCCGTAAGGCCCGCATCTCCGGCATCGTGATCGTGGAGTGCATCATCGACAAGAACGGCAACGTCCGTGACGTCAAGGTGCTCAAGCCGCTGCCATTCGGCCTCGATCAGGCTGCCGCCGATGCAGTTCAGAAGTGGAAATTCCGCCCGGGGACTCTGAACGGACAGCCGGTCGACGTCATCTTCAATCTCACCGTCAATTTCAAACTGAACTAAAAGTCACGCGGGCCGGCTCACAGTTCGCCGGCCTGTCAGGAGGGAAAACGCGTCATGGATATGTCACCTGCAGCACTTTGGCACTCGATGGGTTTCGTCGGTAAGGCCGTCGCGGTTCTGATGGTCCTCATGTCTGTCTACTCGCTCTGGGTCATGGTCGAGCGCTTCATCGTCTTCAACAAGGCGAAAACGCAGTCGCTCCGCCTGCTCGGCGCACTGTCGAATCTCCTCACGAAGGCTGATTACGGTCAGGCCATCGAAGTCACCAAGAAGTACAAGCAGAGCCACCTGGCGAAAGTCATCGCCGCTGGTCTCCTCGAGTTCGAAGCATCGCGCCGCGACAAGCGTTACAGCGATCCTGAGCTCGCCGTTGAAGCGGCCCGTCAGGGTATGGACCGCACCGCGATGATCACCGTCGCCGAACTGAAGGAAAACCTCGGCGTTCTCGCCACCATCGGTGCGACCGCGCCGTTCGTCGGTCTCTTCGGTACGGTCATGGGTATCATCCGCGCGTTCGAAGGCATGGCGAAGTCGGGCGGCGGTATCGCGTCGGTTTCGGCCGGTATCGCAGAAGCGCTCATCACGACTGCAGGTGGTCTCCTCGTCGCGATCCCCGCCGTCTGGGCATACAACTACTTCCAGAACCGTGTCGACCGCTTCACGGTCGAGATGTCCAACTCCGGTTCCGAGATGGCGATGTATTTCATGAAGGAAGCGGGCGTCAATGAAAAAGCTGTCGGGTAGCTCGCTGAAGAAGCTTTCGGCTGCCGGGCTGAACTCCGACATCAACGTAACTCCTCTCGTCGACGTCTGCCTCGTGCTCCTGATCATCTTCATGGTCGTCACGCCCATGCTCCAGAAGGGTGTGCCGGTCAACCTGCCGGTGACCGAGGATCCTGAGAAGACGCCGGATACGGAGAAACAGTTGCAGATCTCCGTGAAGGCCGATGGCATCGTGTACATCGGCCCCAACGCGGTTCGCAAAGAAGAAGTCGAGTCGCAGCTCAAGGACATTCAGAGCCGCACGCCCGATCGTGAAGTCGCGGTCAAAGGCGATCGTCTCGTGAAGTACGGCGATGTGCTCGACGTGCTGAAGGCCTGCCGCGACGTCGGTTTCAACGACGTCGGACTGGTCGCTCAGCCGAAGAAAGCTCCGGGAGAGGCATAGTCACATGCAAGTCGGTGGCAGCGGTACCGTAAAGTCCGACATCAACGTCACGCCTCTGGTCGACGTCGTGCTCGTGCTTTTGATCATCTTCATGGTCATCACGCCGGTCGTGCAGATGGGCTACCTCGTCAAGGTTCCGCCCAAAGCGCCTGCGAACCTCCCTCCGTCCGCGGTGCAGGACCAGATCGTCCTGCGGCTGGCAGCGGGACCGCGCGTTTTGATCAACAAGGAAGAGATGTCGATGGAGCAGTTCCCGAATCGCATTCGGGAAATCCTCCGCGGAAACTCGTCGAAGATGGTCTTCTTCGCGGGCGCCCGTGACGTCGACTACGAGACCACGATGCGCTTCCTCGATCTCGCTCGCGCCAGCGGTGCGAAGAACATCGGAATCATCGTCGAGGATCCGGCCGCTGCCAGCAGCGCCGGCGCGGCTTCGGCGATCGGTCAGTAAGCGTTTCGAGATTCAGACTCCGAACGGCGGCGGCTTCGGCCGCCGCTTTCTTTTTGGGGAGAAGCGCTATCAACACCGAGCCGCAACACACGCCGGTACGAACGTTAGGACGATGGGCACTCGCGGCCGATCGCCTGATCGCGCCACTGCTCCTGTTCGTCTGCTTTTACCTCGCGACCTTCATCGTCATCTCGTGGCTGCATCTGCCGTACGTCTACTGGTCCGGTTTGATCGCGGCGAGCATCTCGACGTTCGCAACGATCGCGATTCTCGAACGCGGCAAGTGGCCACTCGGATTGTTCGTTTCACCTCGTCTCGCGATTCGTGAGTTCCTCTTTGGATCGTGGTGGGCGATGCTGCTCATCGGCAGCGCAGCGCTTCTCATCGTCCTTACGAGCAACGTGCGACACGTGCGCGGTCCCGGATTCCCGTGGCGCGAGCTCGTGGTGACGTTCCTTCCAGCCGCAGTTCATGAAGAGCTGCTCTTCCGTGGATACGTCTTTCAGAAACTCAGCACGTGGAATCGCACATTCGCGATCCTCTTCGGCGCCGTACTCTTCGCCGCGCTGCACCTCGGCAATCCATCGATCGGCTGGCTCGCACTCGCGAACATCTTTCTCGGCGGCGTGCTCCTCGGCCTCGCGTACTTCGCGTATCTGCGCCTCTGGTTTCCGATCGGACTGCACCTCGGGTGGAACCTCATGACCGGACCGATTCTCGGTCATGAAGTCAGCGGCTACGAAGCACTGCGAACGGTACTCGTGACGCGTGGTGATGGCGCGATCTGGATCACCGGCGGACACTTCGGCATCGAAGGAAGCGTATGGGCGACGGTGGCCGAAATCGTGGCGATCGCACTGCTGTGGAGGAAGGCATATCATCCCGCCGCCTCACGTTTAGACCCCGCGACAGAAGGAGTGATCGACCAGTGAAAGACATCGTGATCGTCGACGGCGCACGCACGCCGATGGCGGAGTACAACGGACACTTCAGCGACATCAGCGCGATCGACCTTGCGGTCATCGCTTCGAAAGCGGCTCTCGAGCGCAGCGGTTTCGCGGGCGACGAGATGGACCACGTCATCGTCGGCAACGCGCTGCAAACGTCCGGCGATGCGATTTACGGCGCTCGCCACGTTGGACTCAAAGCAGGTGTGCCGAAGAGCGTTCCGGCGCTGACGGTGAATCGCCTCTGCGGATCCGGCATTCAGTCCATCGTCAATGCGGCCGAACAAATTCAACTCGACGAAGCGACGAGCGTGCTCGCCGGCGGCATGGAGAACATGTCCCAGGCGCCGTTCGTCGTGCGCAACGCGCGCAAAGGCCTGAAGCTCGGACAGGGCGCGCTCGAAGACTCGCTCATGGTTGCGTTGCTCGACACCTACGCCGGTCTGTACATGGCGCAAACGTCCGACAACCTCGCGCGCAAATACGAGATCTCGCGTGAAGAGCAGGATGAATTCGCGCTGCGCAGTCAGCAACGCGCGGCTGCGGCCGTCGATCGTTTGAAAGAAGAGATCGTTGCAGTTCCAGTCGGACGCAAAGCAGAGCTCTTCACGGACGACGATCACATGCGTCCGGACACGACGAAAGAAGTCCTCGCGAAGCTGAAGCCCGCGTTTGCGAAGGATGGTTTCGTTACCGCTGGTAATGCATCCGGCATCGTCGATGGCGCAGCGATGCTCGTGCTCACCACCGCGGACAAAGCGAAAGAAAAGAGCAAGGCGCCGCTCGGCCGCATCGTGTCGTGCGGCATCGCGGGATGCGACCCCGAGATCATGGGCATCGGTCCCGTTCCGGCGACGCAGATCGCGTTGAAGAAAGCGGGACTCTCGATGAACGATCTCGACCTCATCGAGATCAACGAAGCGTTCGCCGGACAGATCCTCGCCGTTGCGAAAGAGCTCAACATCGATCAGTCGAAGTTGAACGTGAATGGCGGCGCGATCGCGCTCGGTCATCCGCTCGGCGCATCGGGCACGCGACTCGTGCTCACGCTTCTGTACGAGCTGCGCCGCCGCAAGCAGCGCTACGGTCTCGCGTCCGCGTGCATCGGAGGCGGACAGGGAATCGCCATGATCGTCGAGAGCCTCGCCACCTAAGTCGGTTCCGAGCAGTTAGACGCTTCGAGACGGGCGACGATTTGAGTCGCCTGTCTCTCGAGCGCGTCGTGGCATTCTCTCCTCCCGATGACCGACTTGATCTGCCCATCCTGCGGCGCCGCTCTCAGCGAATCCGCGACGGCGTTGGTGTGTCCGCAATCGCATCGCTGGCCGGTCGAGAACGGGATCGCAGATTTCTCCGGCGGCCATTACTACGATCAATTCGACCCTTCCGATCAATTGAGCGCGGCGCATTTGGAAGGACTCGAGCAAGAGATTGATGGCTCGCGACGACGAATCGTCGACTACTACGGTCCGTTGCTGCGAAGCGAAGGGGCAGGTCGCGTGCTGGATTCTGGCTGCGGCAACGGGATCTCCGTCGACATCCTTTCCGACCTCGGATTTGAAGCGTGGGGCAACGATCTCTCCGCGCTGCGTAAGTGGCAGTGGCGCGAACGACGCTGGCGCGAGCGTCTGGTCGTGGCGAGTTCGCTGTCGTTGCCGTTCGCAGACGGATACTTCGATGCAGTCATCGCATCGGGTGTGATCGAGCATATCGGCGTCGAAGAGATCGGCGTGCCGCGCTACTCCGTTCGTCCCTGCGCGGACAAAGAAATCCAGCGCGCTGCATTCGTGCGCGAGTTGCTTCGCGTGCTTGCGCCTGATGGCGTGTTGATTCTCGATGCGCCGAACGGGCGCTTTCCGATTGATTTCTGGCACGCGGATGCGCCCGGACGCCCGCGCTGGCATCGCTTGAACGAAGGTTTCCTTCCGTCGTTCGCTGAAGTGCGGCGATACGTCAACGCCATCGCGCCACGTGCGCGAGTGAATGCGCTGAGTCCGTATCGGCGTCTGCAATTTCGCCAGACGTCGCGTCACTGGTACGGCCGGTTGTTCGCTCCCGCAATGGAACGTTTCTTCCGCGCGATGAGACACGCGCCATTCCGATGGCTTGCCCAGTCGCCGTTGAATCCGTTCCTCGTGATACGCGTACGTCGTTAGCGAGCAGGGCCGCGGCGGAAATCACCACACGCGCTTTGCGGTTCCCGTGGATCGTGAAATCGATGATCGTGGAGAGTCTCGCCTGAGCCGGCGAACGTTGTTTCGCATCGCAGCGCTGCTGATTCTCGCGGCGATCGTCGCGGGGATCTGGTTCTCGCCGCTGCGCGAACATCTCACGCGCGACAACATTCGCGTCGCGGTCGAGCAGGCGCGTGGCGCATGGTATGCGCCGATCGTGTTCGTCATCGTCTTCGCCGCGGGATGCGTCGTGGCGTTGCCCGCGTCAGTGTTCGTCATCGCCGCTGGTTTCGTTTGGGGCTGGCTCGCTGGCGGGATCTACTCACTCGCCGGTGGCGTCCTCGGCGCGTGCGCGTCGTACTTCATGGGTCGCTTCATCGGCGAGGGATTGCTCGCGCGATTCGGTGCGGTCGGCCGCGCGGTCACGAAGCAACTCGATCACGCAGGCTTCAAGTCGCTGCTCATCGCGCGCAACGTTCCGGGCATTCCGTTCGCGGTGTTGAACTACGGCGCGGGCGTCGCGGGCGCGCGCTTTCGCGATTACTTCTGGTCGACGCTCATCGGCATCATTCCGTCGATGTTCGTCTTCACGTATTGCGCGGACGCGTTGTTCAACGGCTCGATGACGGAAGGCGATGCGTTCAAGCGTCTGCTCGTCGTCTGCGGATTGATGCTCACGATGATTCTTCTGCCGATGGTCGTGAAGCGTCTGACCGCGAAAAAATCGAAGAAACTCGAGCAACCCGGCTCTGCCGTGATCGACGTCGCGGCCGAGTAGCACAAAGTCGTGTGCACTATCGTGTGCTAAACTCGGCGACCCGCGCGCTGTCCAGCGCGGACTCCGGATCGCCATGATCGAAATCCAAATTCACCCGAGCGACATTCGCCGGCGCGTGCGGTACTTCTTCTTCGACCGCCGTCGCGTCGTGCTGGGGATCGTTCTTCTTTCGATCATTCTCGCGGGCGTCATCGGCTCGATGGCTGCCGCGCCAACGGTGATCCGCCGCGTTTACAAATCGAACTTTCTTTTCGAACAGCGCCAGGAGCGCGACATTCAACGCGAGCGTTTGCGCGAGAACGTCGTGCAGATGACGTCCCTCGAACGCTCGCTCGAAGAGCAGCGCATTCGCGTCGAGAAGCTCATCACCGTGTATGGCCTCGAGCGCACGCTGGGGCAGGGTGGATTCTCGACGCGCTCGACGAAAGACGAGGATCCGCTCGACGACGCGCGACGCCGCGAAGCTGCGTTGAAGCACGCGATGCAGCGTCTGCAGGCGCAGATTGATTTGCTCGCGCGTTACGAAGCCGAGAATCAACTCATCGTTCGTCACACGCCTTCGATCCTTCCGGTTCCCTCCGATCAATTCGTGCTCACGTCGCCGTTCGGCAATCGCGTCTCGCCGTTCACGCGCGCGGCCGACTTCCACAAAGGTCTCGATCTGTCCGCGCCAACCGGCACCGCGGTCTACGCAACGGCCGACGGCATCGTGACGTACGCGGGTCGCTATCCGCTGTCGCAATCCGTCGCGTGGTGGCGCTTCGGCAATGTCGTGACGATCAAGCATGCGGATCGCTTCATCACGATCTACGGTCACCTCGACACGGTCAAAGTGCGCGCGGGACAAACCGTCACGCAAGGCGATGTGATCGCGACCGTGGGCAGCACGGGCTGGAGCACGAACTCGCATCTGCACTACGAGGTGCGCAGCGATCTCGAATCACCCGGCTCGTACACGCCGGTCGATCCGCGCATCTACATCCTCAATCATCAGTGGAGCAACGAAGCGCTGTTGCTGATGCGCAAGCGCACGACGAACGAGTATCAGAATTTCGATCCGCTGCCGGCCGCATTCGCGGGCCGCACGGATGCGCCGAAGAGTGGGGCAGGGAGAAGGAGGGCGGGATGAGTGCAGCCGGCGATCAATCGAATTTTCCAACGATGATCATTCCGCGCGGGACGGAGATTCGCGTCAACGCGCACGGACAACTGTCGATCAAGACCCCGGGCAATCTCGTCATCCAGAACTCCGGCATCTACTCGGAGATCGAATCGACCAACGGTTCGATTCGCATCGAAGAGAACGTGAACGTCGAAGCCGTGAGCATTCGCGCGGGACAGGCGTGTTTCATTCAGGGCACGCTTACCGCGTGGAAGGTTCATGCGAAGCGCATCTCGCTCGAAGATCGCGCGCGCGCATTCATCATGCTGCAGGAATCGGAGCATCTCGAGCTCGCGAAGACGGCGCGTCTCGTCGGCAATTTCCAGAACGAGAAAGAGCTGTTCTTCATGATGGGCAAGTTCAGCCCGCAGTTGAAGGAACTTCCCGGTGCGGTGGACATGACCGGCACCGCGCACACGCAACCGCGCGAGCTGACGTCCGAGCGTCCGACGACGATGAAGATTCCGGCGGTGACGTCGCCGGGCACGACGCCATCGACGAACGAGGAAGAGCATCTTCGCGTCGTGCAGTCGCTGCTCGAGCGCGAGGTCGCGCGTCCGGAGCTCACACCGTCCGAGGCAGAGGCGTTGCGCGAAGTGTTGTTCGGAGTGCGTGAGCGCAATGTGCAACGCGTTTCGAGCATCTGGCGCGATGCATTCGCCGAGGTGCGAACGAGCGAAGGATTGCGCACGGCCGCGGAGCATCTCGAGAAGCTCTGAAACCGTTCTGATTGCGTCCCGTAGTCACAGGCGTGCAATCCCGCATCGCATGGCGTGTCGTTCTCGCATTCGCCGCGATTAAGTTCGCGATTCATCTTTACGCGAGCGGCTCGTACGGCTACTTCCGCGATGAGCTGTATTTCATCGCGTGCGGCCGTCATCTCGCCTGGGGCTACGTCGATCATCCGCCGCTGATCGCGCTTTACGCGCGCATCGGTGAGTGGCTCGGACCGTCGCTGCGCGGGTTCCGTTTGCTGGCGACGATCGCCGGCGCATTGCACGTGATGCTCACCGGCGTGCTCACCGCACGACTCGGCGGCAATCGCATCGCGCAGGCGCTCGCATGCACCGCGGTTCTCTTCGCACCGATCTACCTCGGCATTGATTCGATTCTCTCGATGAACGTCTTCGAGCATCTGCTGTGGCTCGGATGCATTCTCGTGATCGTCGAGATCGCGAACGGCGCGAGCGAGAAGTGGTGGCTCTTGTTTGGTGTGCTTGCAGGACTCGGTCTCGAGAACAAGCACTCGATGTTGTTCCTCGGATTCGCGGTCGCGGTCGCGCTGATTCTCACGCCGATGCGACGCTCGCTCGCGAAGCCATGGATCTACCTCGGCGGCGCGATCGCGATTCTCATCTTCCTGCCGAATCTTCTCTGGCAGATTCAGCACGACTATCCGACGCTCGAGCTGCTGCGCAATGTGAAGGAGTCGGGCACGAACGTCGTTCTCGCGCCGATCCCATTTGTGATTCAGCAGGCGATGATGCTCGATCCGTTCAGCGCGCCGCTGTGGATCATCGGTCTCGTCACGTTGTTTGCGAACGCGCGCTATCGCGTGCTCGCATGGATCTACGTCGTCGTGCTCGTGACGTTCATCGCGCTCGAAGCGAAGGACTATTACGTCGCCCCGATTTATCCGATGTTGTTCGCGGCAGGTGCGGTGTGGTGCAGCGCGCGACGCTGGCGCTTCGTTCCCGCATTCGCGCTCGTGATCATCGGCGGCTTGATTGCGGCGCCGCTCGCGTTGCCGATTCTTTCGCCCGAGCGCTATCTCGCATATCAACGCGCCCTCGGCGTGAAGCCCACGAAGACTGAGGTCTCGCACACATCGGAGATGCCGCAACTCTTCTCCGATCAATTCGGTTGGGAAGAGATGGTTCGCGAAGTCGCGCGTTACTACAACTCGCTGCCGCCGGAGTTGCGAAAGAAGACGGCGATCTATGCGTCCAACTACGGCGAAGCGGGTGCGATCGATTTCTATGGTCCGAAGTACGGCTTACCGCCAGCGATCTGCGGTCATCAGAATTACTACTTGTGGGGACCGCGCGAGTACACCGGCGAGTCGGTGATTGTCATCGACGATGATGCGAGCCCGGAGATGTGGCAATCGCTCGCGATCGTGGGAAAGCGAGATCACCCGTATGCGATGCCGGAAGAGAACGCGCCGATCTTTCACGGCCGCGGGTTGAAGGGCGACTTGCGCGAGTTGTGGCCGGCCACGAAAAACTGGCGATGAGCCGGTACGACCGGCTGCGCTGATTGCTCCGCTTCGGCACGTACGGCTGCTTCGTAGATTCGGCCGTCGCAATCTTTGTGTTCTGCGACGACCGTACCGACGAAGTGACCGCACGTGCCTCGGCGAAGCGACAAGCGGTGCCGGCCGTGCCGGCTAGCGATTTGCGTCGAGAACGAAGTCCGCGCGGCATCCTTTATCGACCCAGATGCCGTTCTCGTCGTAGCCCCAGCTATCGCCGCGTACGCACGCGCTGTCGCTGAGTCGCTGGCGCAGCGTCACGCCATACGAGGTATTCGCGCGACAGTACGAGCGTCCGCCGTTCATCGATTCGCATCGCAGCGTCGGCGCATTGCCTGGCGAGGACGAGATCATCGAGCTATTTGTGCCGGTGCGATAGCCGCCGACGCGGAAGTCCGCGCGGCAACCGTGATCGACCCATACGCCCTTCTGATCCCAGCCCCAGTCGCGGCCGAGCTCGCAGTTGTTCTTACTGATCTGCTGCGCGAGCTGCACGCCGTACGAAGTATCCGTGGGACAAATCGTCCGGCCGTTGTTCATCGACTGACATCGCAACGTGCGCGCGAACGCATTCTGCGAAGGACTGCCGCCGTCGTGAATCGTGAACTCCGCGCGGCATCCGTTGTCGACCCAGATGCCCTCGTTGTTCGTGCCCCACGACTTGCCGCGCACGCACGCATTCGCGCTGAGGCGTTTGCTGATCGTGACGCCATGCATCGTGTTCGCGCGGCAGGTGTGCTTGATGTTGTTGAGCGATTCGCACACGAGCTTCGTGCCGGCCAGATCCATCGGCGTGTCCGCGACCATCGCGAAATCGGCGCGGCAGCCGCCGCTCACCCAAACGAGACCGTTGCGCCGGCCCCACGTTTTTCCTTCGACGCACTGCGTGTCGCTGATCTGTCGCGCGACCATCAGCCGTCCTGTGCCGAGCACGCGGCACTCAGCGTACTTCCCATCTGTCGATTCGCATCGCCATGTTGCGCCGGTGTTGTCCGCCGCGGATGCGGTGGCGGCGAAGGCGAGCGCGAGTACAGCAAGCAATGTAGTTCGCATCGCTGGTTTCCTCCGGCGATCTGTATTGCGCAACTCGGGCCAAATAACTGTTATCGGTAACCGTTTTCCATCCACCAGGGCGGAGGCGGCTCGCGTCGTCGCGGACCGCGCATTCCGCCGAGGATCGCGATGAGAATCACGCCAATGACGAAGCCGCCGATGTGCGCGAAATACGCGACGCCGCCCATGTCCTGCGCGTCCTGCACGCCTAACGAGCCGACACCGCTGAAGAGCTGCAGCACGAACCACAAGCCGAGGATGAGAATCGCCGGCAGCTCGCGGAACATGATGAAGAAGAAGATCGGAATCAGCGTGAGCACGCGCGCTTTCGGATAGAGCACGATGTACGCGCCGAGCACACCGGCGATCGCGCCCGATGCGCCGATCGCGGGAATGCGCGAGCCGCTGCTGAAGAACGCATGCGCGAACGTCGCGCCGAATCCACACAGCAGATAGAAGACGAGATAGCGAAAGTGGCCGAGGCGATCTTCGATGTTGTCGCCGAAGATCCAGAGGTAAAGCATGTTGCTGCCGACGTGCAGCAGACTCCCGTGCAGAAACATCGACACCACGATCGTGAGCATGTCGTAGCTCCAGTGACCGGGTACCCAGAACTTCGCGGGGATGAATGCGATCGTGAACAGCGCGCGCTCGAGATTCGGCCCGAGGGAAAGCTCCCAGAAGAACGCGAAGACGTTGAGTGCGACGAGCAGATACGTCACGTACGGAACGGTGCGGCGAGGATTGTCGTCTCGAAGCGGAATCATTCTGATCTGAGCCGCCGGGCCGCGGCGGCTGCGTCCATGATCTCAACAAACGTGCCGGTGCCGAGCTCGAGTCCGGCGAGGTTCGTGACGCGCGGCAGGATCTCGATGAAGAAGTGACCGCGCGGCACGTTCATGAACACGACGTTGAAGTCGCCGAGTTTTCGAGTTGCGCGAGACGCAAAACGCAGCATCGGCGCGAGGTGCGAGAGATTCACATCGAGCAGTGATGCGACGTGCTGCTTCGCGACGATCCATTGCTGATACGGCATCCACGACGCGTTCGGAACGAGCCACACGAACGATTCGTTCTCGCCGAGGATCTCGCCGTCGATGTTGCACAAGGCGCAAACGTGCTGCATCGCGCGCTCGATGCGCGGTGGGATGAATGGCAACGGAACGAGTTGCGCGTGCGTGTGCGGAATCGAGGATCCTGCACGCGCGCCATCATTGCGAAAGAGCGCGGTGTACGGCGCGTTCGCGTGTGCACGCAATCGCCCCGCGTACGTCGCGAGGACGTCATCGAGAGATTCGATTTCTTCGAACAACGCGTCGTGTTGTGGCGATTCGACGATCACTTCCGCGCCGTCGATCGGCGGATATTTGTTTGGAAAGACGCGCACGCGCCACGGATCACCGATGCGCGCGATCTCCGGCGGCGTATCGCTTTCGTGGCCGGGACAGAACGGACAGCGCTCGACCGTCGCATCTTCGACGAACGCATGCGGACGTGCAGCGCGTGTGGGCGCGAAGAGAATCGGCTCGCCAGTAACCGGATGTCGCTTGATCACGATTCGCGCTCCAGGCGCGACGCGAGTTTGAATCGCTGCACGATGCCGAGAATCGCGAATGCGAAGAGCAGCAGCGACATCCACTCCGTCACGCGCAGATACAGCGCGACGACGTTCCATGCATTCGTGTGCAGGATGTGCGAGACGATCGGGAAGACGATCAATGCGAGTACGAACTCGCCGCGGCCGACGGATTCGTAATTGCGCTCATGCCACGTTGCCTCGATCTGCGTGCCGATGTAGCCGTTGAGCATCACGACGATGAGTATCGCGATCACGATCTCGACACGCACGTCATTGCCGAGCATCCATCCGGTGATGAGCAGCAGATCGCTGACGCGATCGCAGAAGTGATCGAGAAAATCGCCGTAGCGCGAGCTCTTGTTCTGCACGCGCGCGACGATGCCGTCGAATGCATCCGCGAGTCCGCCGATGGCGATGAAAAGAATCGCGAGAACAAAATGACGCGAGTAGAGCAGCGCCGCCGCA
>JBQCJC010000174.1:0-15100 GCA_051953135.1 Thermoanaerobaculia bacterium
GGCGGGCGGGGGGGGGGGGTCGCGGGGGGGGGGGGGGGGCGGGGGGGGGGGGGGGCGGGATTGGGGTGGTGAAGGTGGCTGCGGGCGGGGTGCGGGGGACCTAGGTGGGCGGCGCGAATCGCGTGCCTCGTGCCACCCACCCACCCAGATGCCGCGCTCACCCGCGGGGTGCCCCGTGCTCCCTTTACGAATGCGGTGATGGCTGTTCCGCCCGCCAACATGCCGACCTCGCTGCGCTGGGGATGACACGGGGGCGGCGTCAGTGCCCGAAATGCCGCCATCGTTGCGCGAACGGTCGCACGCGATCATCCCAATCGTCGGCTGATGCCGGGTCGAGCTCCCAGCGATGCAGGTCGCGTTCGTGACCTTTGTCGCCGCAATGCAGCTCTTCGTAGGGCTCGTAGATGATTCCGAAGTCTTCGGTCACATCATCGATGACATCCATCGCTTCGAACTGCGCGATCTCCTCCGCGTACAGTTCTTCCCACGACTGCAACTCCGTCCTCACCTTGCTCATTCAGTGCTCCCGCCGGGCCACGGCGTCGATGCGCCGATAGGCGTACTTCATTCGGATCGAGGTACTGCGCGCGAGTTGTCCGAACTCGCGATTCGTCATGCGCCGGCCGATGTCCGACTGCGCGAGGATGCCGGCGAGCATTCCCTTCGCATCGATTACCGGCAGGTGGTGAATCGCGTTCTCCGTCAGCAGTGCGATCGCTTTTTCGATCGCCTCATCGGGCGTCACGGCGATCACCGGCGAAGACATGCAATCGCGCGCGGTGAGAAACGAAACGTCATCGCGGAACGCGACGCCGCGCACGGCGATATCGCGATCGGTGATGATGCCGACCAGGCGTCCCGACTCCGTCACCGGAATCGCCGCGCAGTCGTGATCGTGCATGAGCTGTGCGACGAGCCGCAGGGAAGTCGCGGGCTCGCAGGTCGCGGGATTCGACGTCATCGCATCACGGACTCTCATGTCCATCAACGTAGGCGCGCATCTCCGTGCATCGTGTGATGCGTGCTACGCGGCGATGTGCGACCGGTCATCCGCCGATGCACACGACGCAATTACCTTCGCATGTGCGGAGGTGGACCATGTGTCTCGGCGTACCCGGTCAGGTCGTGGAGCTCAGGAGCAATCGAGAGGCAATCGTCGATTTCTGGGGCGTGCGCAAGCCCGTGCGACTCGAAAATCTGAAGCCCGTCGTCGTTCCCGGTGATTACGTGATCGAGCACGCGGGATTCGCCGTGCGCGTGATTCCGCCCGCCGATGTCGCCGACACGCTCGCGCTTTACGAAGTGCTGCTGTCCGAAGCGGGTGAAGATCCGATTGCGCGAGATGTGGTCGATGCGCTCGACTGCATCGAAGTCGAGCTCGAAGCACCAGCGTTTCGATAGCGCATGGATCCGCTGCGCATTGCAGTCCTCGCGTCGAAACACGCCGAAGGCGTGGCCGGGCTGCTTGCGGATTTGAATCGCGGCAGTCTCTGGAACCTCTCCATCGTCATCGGCGCCGACACCGAGCTCGCCGAGTTGCCGTTGCTCGAAGAAGCGCGCGTGCCCGTGGAACTGCGTCCCATTCGCATGGTCCCGGCGTTTCGCAATCTTCGCGCGCGTGAAGATTACGACGACGAGATCGGCGAGCTGCTCGCGCGATTGAACATCGACTACGTGCTGCTCGCGGGATATCCGTACATCGTCACGAATGCGCTGCTCGCGCGATTTCCGAATCGCGTGCTCGCGTTGCACGATGCGGATCTCTCGCGTCGCGATGCGATGTACGCGGGCGCGCATGCAGTGCGCGATGCGATTCTCGCCGGCGAGAACGAGACGCGCAGCTCCATCTACATCGTCACCCGCGATGTCGCCAAAGGTCCGCTCTTTCTCCTCGGCGGCGCCTATCCCATCGCATCGATGGCGCGCGATGCACGCGAGCGCGGCGATGTCGCGTTCCTCTACACGTACGCGGAGCTGCATCGACGCTGGATGATCGAGACGTCGTGGAGCGCGATGCTCGCGCGTGCCCTCGAGCTACTCGCGGGTGGCACATCGAACGTGATCGGCGACGTCGTATGGATCGATGGCGCGCCGGGACCGTGTCGCATGGGCGAGAGCCCGAGCGCATGTCACGAGCCCGAGATGATGGTCGCACGCGGAATCCCGCGCAGTTGCCCATTCATCGGATGAAGCGGTAATCGGTTGTCAGTAGGCCACCGACCACGAGTCTCCTGGCGGAGCGGTTCTCCCGACTACCGACAACCGACTACCGACCACCAAACTCAATGTCCGCAGTTGCAGTACTCGCCGCTCGCGGGTTTGCACACGCGCGTCACGACGTGTGAGCTCTTTTCGTGCTCGCACTCCGCGCAGGTTTCGCCTTCACCGCGAAATCCGGTGCAGAGACACGGGTAATCCTCCGAGGGGTAATGGATGACTTTCTGGCAGGTCGCGAGGAGCTGATGCTCCTGATCGGGATGGGGGCAACAAGGACTCATTCGATCTCCACGATCACTCTCGGATTTCTGCACCACCTGCCCACGTGTGCATCATCACACACCGGCGTGCGTCTGGTCATCCGAATCGCGGCTGAGCGCATGGTTCCATCGAGCCACCAAAAACCCGTGAGGTGAGCACGATGGAAATTCAAACTTCCCAACGTCCGCGCGTCGTCATGTGGGAGTTGACCCGCGCCTGCAAACTGGCGTGCGCGCATTGCCCGATCGGAGCACAGCCGCGACGCAGCCCGCTCGAGCTTTCGACGTACGAAGCGTACAAAACGATCGACCAGATCGTGTCGCTGAATCCGGATGAAGTGATTCTCACCGGCGGCGATCCACTCGAGCGCGCGGACCTCACGCAACTCATCGACTACGCGCGACGTCGCGGGCTCGCACCATCGCTCATGGTCAGCCCCACCGCGTCGCTCACCGGCGCGGCGATCGGCAAACTCA
Organism: Thermoanaerobaculia bacterium; assembly: GCA_051953135.1. Classification (GTDB taxonomy): domain Bacteria; phylum Acidobacteriota; class Thermoanaerobaculia; order Gp7-AA8; family Gp7-AA8; genus QHVT01. Next base: position 2,955 of record JBQCJC010000174.1, read on the forward strand.
AACGCAACGGGCTCGCGCGGCTCATCATCAGTCTCGATTCGTCGACGCCGGATCGCCACGATTCCGCGCGCGGCATCAGCGGTCAATTCGGTTCGACGCTGCTCGCGATTCGCTGGGCGCGCACCGCGGAGTTGCCGGTCGAGATCAACACGCTGCTCAGCCGCCGCAACATGAATGACCTGCGCACGATGACCGAGTTCCTCGGCGATCTCGACGTGCAGCGCTGGAACATCTTCTTCCTCGTGCCGGTCGGCGGTTCGAAACACACCGAGGCGCTCAGCGCGGAAGAAGTCGAAGACGTCTTTGCAAAACTCTACGAGCTCAGTGAGCGCGTCCCGTTCCCGATTCGCACGTTCGAAGCGCCGCACTATCGTCGCTACGTGTTGCAGCGCGCGGTCGAGCAGCGATTGAAAGCCGTCGACGAATACTTCGATCTCGATGCGAGCGGCCTGCACATCGGCGACGACACCGGACGCGAAGCGGTCGCGGTGACGAACTCGCTGTACATCTCGCACACCGGCGAGGTCACACTCAGTCCGTTCCTCGCGCTCACCGCGGGCAACGTGCGCTATCAACCGCTGGCGACGATTCATCGCTACGGGGAGCTCTTCGCCGCGATGCGCGACGAAGTGAATTTCAAAGGCAAATGCGGGCGCTGCGAGTTCCGCACGGTGTGCGGCGGGTCGCGTGCGCGCGCATTCGCGATGACCGGCGATCTCTTCGCCGCCGATCCGCTCTGCGCGTATCAGCCCGGCACCTTCCTGCCGGTGGCGGCGACGGTCGCACAGGAGCTCGAGACATGAGTCCGTACGATTCGCGCATTCATCCGTACCTCATCGACGAAACCGAGTTCTACGAGATCGAAGATCCGGCGCAGCAGATGGAGTTTCTGCTGCGCTATGCCGTGCTTGCGCCGTCCGGTCACAACGCGCAGCCGTGGGCGTTTCGCGTCACCGACGCGGGCGTCGAGGTGTACGCGGATTACTCTCGACGATTGCCGGTATCAGATCCGTGCGATCGCGAGTTGATGCTGAGCATCGGCGCGGCGATCGCGAATCTGCGCATTGCGGCCGCGCACTTCGGTTTCGATACAACGGCGTTGTACTCGCCGGCAAATCCGCGCAGCGATCCCGATTCGCCGGTCGAGCTGCTGACATTCTGCGAGACGTGCAATCCCGATGTGTCGCTGCGCGCGTTGTTCGGCGCGATTCCGAAGCGCCACACGAATCGACAGCCGTTCGAATCGCGCGAAATCGATCCCGACGTGCTGAGCAAAATCTGCGAGCTGGTGGATGCGTCGGACATGACGCGTTTCGTGTTGCCGCAGGAACGCGCACGCGCCGCGGAGCTCGTCGAAGTAGCGGATCGGAAACTGCTCGCGAATCCGATGTTTCGTCACGAGCTCGCGCAATGGGTGCGTCCGAACGACACGCCCGCGGCCGATGGCATTTGCGGCGATGCGTTCGGGATTCCGGGACCGCTCTCCGCGTTCGCGCCGTGGCTCGTGAAGACGTTCGATGTCGGCGACGTGCGCGGCAGAACCGATCGCGAGCTCACGACGAGCGCCGCGGGATTGATCGTGCTGACGAGCGATGAAGATCGCGCGTCGCTGCTGCTCGCGGGTGAGACGCTCGAGCGATTGCTGCTCACGCTCACGACACTCGGCGTGCAATACGCGTTTCTCAATCAGCCGATTCAGGTGCCGGAGTTGCGCCGCGAGTTGTGGACGCTCGTGCGCACACCGAAGCCACCGCAGTTGCTGCTCAGAATCGGATACGCGGCACCGATTCGCCGCGCCGCGCCACGCCGTCGCGTGAACTCCGTAACGGTTTAGGTGGAGCGGCTGGCTCTCAGCCCGCCGCTCCACTTCCTACTTCAAGTTCGCGAGGTGCTGGTACATCTGCCAGCGCGCATCCACATCGTGTTGCGCGTGCTCGATGATTTCCTTCGCCGCGGCTTCACCGCCACGCAGCAACTTCGAGAACCTTCCCTCACTGCGCAGGAACGATTCCACCGGCGTCGTGATGCGGCGCGTGTCGAGCTGCAGCGGCGCTTCACCTTTCGTCTTGCGATCCGGGTGATAGCGATACAGCAGCCACTGTCCCGCATCGACCATCGCCTTCTGATGCTGCAATCCAGTGGCGATGTCGATGTCGTGGGCGATGCAGTGGCTGTACGCGATGATCAGCGACGGCCCGTCGTACGCCTCCGCTTCGAGGAACGCTTTCAACGTGTGCTCGTCGCGCGCGCCTAACGCAACCGAGGCGACGTAGATGTTGCCGTACGTCATCGCAATCAGGCCGAGGTCTTTCTTCGCGGCGGGCTTTCCACCCGCGGCAAACTTCGCAACCGCCGAACGCGGCGTCGATTTCGATGCCTGTCCACCGGTGTTCGAGTAAACCTCGGTATCGAGCACGAGCACGTTCACATTGCGACCGCTCGCGAGCACGTGATCGAGACCGCCGAAGCCGATGTCGTAGGCCCAGCCATCGCCGCCCACGATCCAAACGCTCTTCTTCACCAGGTAATCGGCGATCGCGAGCAGATGCTGCGCATCGGTGGAGTCGAGCTTGTGCATGCGCTGCGCGAGCTCGATGCGACGTACGCGCGCCTTCAACGCATCGACACGTTGTCGTTGTTCGTGAATCTCCGCTTCGTCTTTCTGCGCGCACTCGAGAATCGACGTGACGAGATCCTCGCCCACTTCGCTCGCGAGACGTTTGAGCAGATCGATGGCGAAATCGCGCTGCTTGTCGATCGAGATGCGGAACCCGAGACCGAACTCCGCGGTGTCTTCGAACAGCGAGTTGCACCACGCCGGACCGCGCCCCTCGTCGTTCGTCGTCCACGGCGTCGTCGGAAGATTGCCGCCGTAAATCGACGAACAACCGGTGGCATTCGCGACGACCGTGCGATCGCCGAAGAGCTGCGTCATGAGCTTGAGATACGGCGTCTCGCCGCAGCCCGTACACGCGCCGGAGAATTCGAACAGCGGACGCGCGAGCTCGATCGAGCGAATGAGATTCGGCGAAAGCTTCGTGCGATCGAGCTCCGGCAGCGTGAGGAAGAAATCCCAATTCTCCGCTTCCTGCTCGCGAATCGGCTCCTGCGGCTTCATGTACAGCGCCTTGCGATCCGGAACGATCTTCGATTTCGCCGGACACACATCGACGCACAACGTGCAGCCCGTGCAATCTTCCGGCGCGAGCTGAATCGAGTACGCCCAGCCGTCGCCGAATTCTTTGTGCATCGGCTTGATCGACTTGAACGTCGCTGGTTTATTCGCGAGCAGCGACTCGTCGTACGCCTTGATGCGAATGGCCGCGTGCGGACACACCATCGCGCACTTGCCGCACTGGATGCACGCGGCCGCATCCCACACCGGCAGTTCCTGCGCGAGATTGCGTTTCTCGTACTTCGTCGTGCCGACCGGGAACGTGCCGTCACACGGCAACGCGCTCACCGGCAATTCATCGCCGCGTCCCTGAATCACTTCGAACAAAACGTCATTGACGAATTCCGATGCGGAGTCGCGATGCGTGTGATCCGCATGCACCGCGTCATCGGCGAGTTTTGATGGCAGCGGAATCTCGTGCAGATTCGCGAGCGCGGCGTCGACGGCGCGCAGATTCTTCTCGACGATTGCATCGCCTTTCGCGCCGTAGGTTTTCTTGATCGCTTTGCGAATCGCATTCAGCGCGACTTCCGCCGGCATCACGTTCGCGAGCTTGAAGAAGCACACCTGCATGATCGTGTTGATGCGCGTGCCCATGCCGGAATCGCGCGCGACTTTCGTCGCATCGATCGTGTAGAGACGCGCGTTCTTCGCGATCAATTCGCGCAACACGCGCGACGGAATCTTCTCGGCGCTGCCGTTGAAGAGGAATGTGCCGCCGGGCATCAACTCCTTCGTCACGTCGTAGCGTTCGAGCAGCGAGGGCTGATGACACGCGACGAACTGCGCCTGCTCGATCAGGTACGGCGCATGAATCGGCTGCGTGCCGAAGCGCAGATGCGAGACCGTGGCCGCGCCGGACTTCTTCGAGTCGTACACGAAGTAGCCCTGCACGGAGCGTCCGTTTTCGCCGAGGATCTTGCAGGTGTTCTTGTTGGCGCCGACGGTGCCGTCGGAGCCGAGGCCGAAGAACAACGCGCGCACAACGTCGTCGCTCTCGATCGAGAAGGACGGATCGTATGGCAGCGACGTGTGACTCACGTCGTCCTGAATGCCGATCGTGAAGTGATTCCGCGGCTCCGCCTCGGCGATGTTGTCGAACACCGCCTTCGCCATCGCCGGCGTGAACTCCTTCGACGACAAGCCATAACGTCCGCCGACGACTTTGAGGAAGCGCTGCAATTCGAACAACGCGTTCACGACGTCGAGATCCAGCGGCTCGCCGTTCGCGCCCGGTTCTTTCGTGCGATCGAGCACCGCGACCGTCTGCACGCTCGGCGGCAATGCCTGCACGAAGCGTTTGATGTCGAACGGGCGATACAGACGCACTTTCAACAATCCGACTTTTTCACCACGCGCAACGAGCGCATCGACGGTCTGTTCGATCGTTTCGCACGCGCTGCCCATCGCGATGATCACGCGCTCCGCGTCACGTGCGCCGTGGAACTCGTACGGCGCATACGCGCGGCCGCTGATGCGCGCGAATCGATCGAACGTTTCGGCGACAACGCTCGGAGCCGAGGCGTAGATCGGATTGATGCGCTCGCGCGACTGGAAGAAAACGTCAGGATTCTGCGCGGTGCCGCGCACGACGGGATGATCGGGAGACAGCGAGCGCGAACGATGATCGAACACGAGCTCGAGATCGATCATCGCACGCATCTGATCATCGCTGAGCAAGTCGATCTTCGCGACTTCGTGCGACGTGCGGAAGCCGTCGAAGAAATGCAGGAACGGGATGCGAGTCTCGAGCGTCGCGGCTTGTGCGACGAGCGCGAAGTCATGCGCTTCCTGCACGCTCGCGGAGGAGAGCATGGCCCAGCCGGTCGAGCGACAGGACATGACGTCGCTGTGATCGCCGAAGATCGACAGCGCGTGCGTCGCGAGCGTGCGCGCGGCAACGTGAATCACGGCCGGCGTCAATTCGCCCGCGATTTTGTAGAGGTTCGGGACCATGAGCAGCAGTCCCTGCGAGGAGGTGAACGTCGTGGCGAGCGATCCGGTTTGCAGCGCGCCATGCACCGCGCCGGCCGCACCCGCTTCGCTCTGCATCTCGATGACGTTCGGGATCGTGCCCCACAGATTCGGCTTCTTTTTGCTCGCCCATTCGTCGGACCACTCGCCCATCGGCGACGACGGCGTGATCGGATAGATGGCGATGACTTCGTTGGTTTTGTAGGCCACACGCGCCACGGCTTCGTTGCCGTCGAGGACCGCGGTTTCCATCGCACGCGGTGCTTCCGTGCTCGCGCGCTCGTCCCGAATCACCTCAGCTACGGACATGGGATTTCCTCCGTGACGCAAGGTATGCCCGCGTCAAACATCGAGGGATGACTCGCGTCATGAGCTCTCGTGACGAGTGTCACAACGCGATCGGAACATCACCGTCGCTCTCACGTCCATCGAAGCGCAGTGCAAAGAAAGAAGAACGGAGAGCTTCGATGAAACGGACGGTGTACAGCGTTTTGGCAGCATCGTTGTTCGTAGCTGGTGTCGCACTCGCGGATGACGGACAAGTCATGGGGAGCGGCACGCGCAGCGGTCAGATCCTCGGCAGCGGCGGACGCGTGCAATCGAACGATGACGGTCCATTGCTCGGGAGCGGTGGCTTTCTCGGCAGTGGCAATCGCACTTCGACAAACGACGATGGCGGCATCCTCGGCAGTGGCGGTGGTCGCAGCGGATTGATCGGCAGCGGCACACGCACGAACGACAGCGGCCAGATTTTCGGCAGCGGCGGACGTCAGGACGGCGGGGACGACGGTGGCGGCACGATCGGCAGCGGGACGAACAGCCTCGATCAGACTCTCGGCAGCGGCGGTGCGACGAGTGGCCAGGTCGCCGGCAGTGGAAACAGCGTCTCCGAGATCGATCGAGGACGGGGGAACGCGCTATCGCATGTGGCTCCTTCGAACCGCGGACGGCGCGTGGTCCGCGATCGCGATCGCGGAGTAGTGGAGCGGCAAGTGCTGGAGGCGTGGCGCGAGAGCGAGCGCTACGCCTTCAGCATTCGCATGCAATCCCAGCACGCGTTGATGTTCGCGCTGATCATGCGCAGCACGGTCAGCCACAGTGCCGGTTGCTCGTCGAGCAATCGCAGAAAACAACTTTTCTCGATGAATCCCGTTCGGCACGTCGTGCGCGCGACCGCGGACGAATCGTGTGCGCGGCCCGAGAGCACGCTCGTCAGGCCGAGGATTTGTCCTGGGTCCGCGATGAAGATCGCCATCGCCTGACCATGCTTTGCGGCGAACGACAACTCGACTTCGCCCGAGCGCAGATACCAGACACCCGCGGGCGTCATTCCTTCGTGGAACAACGCCTTGCCGGCTGGAACGAGCTCGGTCGTTTCGTGCGGCGACAACAGCTCGCCGATGACTGATTCGAATCTCTCGGAGACTTCCGCCATCACCTGAGCCATGGAGATCCTCGATGCACTGCGCACGCTACGAGGCGGGCCGGAAGTACGCAGTGACACAACATCACGTGTCGTTGTGATCAGACGCTGACGAGATGCTCCAGCGATGGACGGCTGAGCACGAAGAGACTCGAGCCCTTCACGTCGATGATCTTCTTCTTTTTGAAATCGCTGAGCAGTCGCGTGACGGTCTCGCGTGTCGTGCCGATCATCTGCGCGATCTCTTCGTGCGTGAGCAGGACTTTGAGGCGAATGCCTTTCGTCGTGACCTCGCCGCCGCGATCGCACCAGTCGAGCAGCAACCGCGCGAGTTTCTCGGACGTCGTTTGCGAGAGTCCGAGGGAACGGATCTCGCGCTGTGCCGAGTGATACTTCTCACTGAGTTGCTGCGCGGTGTGCAGACATGCTTCCGCGTGCGTGTTGAGATACTTGAGGAAGTCGTCGCGTTTGATGAAGTTCAGCTGCGACGGCTCGATGGTCTCGGCGGAGACTTCGTATGGCTTGCCGAGAATTGTCGCGCTCGCGCCGAGGACTTCGCCAGGCTTGGCGATCTTCACGATGAGCGTTTTTCCTTCCGTGGAAGAGGTGGTCAGCTTTGCACGTCCGCTGCAAAGAATGGACACGCCGCGCGGTTCTTCGCCTTCGACGAACAGCAGCGATCCTTTCGGATAGAGGCCCGTGAACTTCACGGAGTCGAGAGCCTCGACCGCGTCTTCCGACATGTTGCAGAACAACCGGTCGGCGCGCACGCGGCACTCGGAACAGTTGTACTCGACCTCCAGGTTATATGGCGACGGCATACGGCCTCCGTTCTTCTGACCCGATTCGCACGTCACAGAATGTAGAAGCGGATGTCTCCCGCCGCATCGACCAAAGTCACCGCACGATGTGATGACAGTCACGAGGTCAGGAGCGCCGGCGAGAACGTAAGCGGAGCGCCGGCGCCCCCGCCGGCTGGATCGGCGGCGCCTTCACCGCCGTCAAGAGCGAGCGGAGCGCCGGCGTCTTCGCCGGCTGGTCCGGCGGCGTCTTCGCCGCCGTCAATCGCACGCAGTGGAACGCACGGCGACGCGGGCGTCGCCGATCCAGCCGCCGAGGCGGCGGCGCTCCGAGCACGGCGGCGGTGACGCCGGCGCTCCGCCTCCTCCTCGGAATCCTTCGCTTCTTCCTCGCTGTTCCGCTCGGTGTGCGAACCATCACACCTGCGGGTGCGACGACGCACGATGTTTCAAACTCACCGTTTTTATAGTTCAGGCCGGAGTCAGCAACTCGAATGAACAACAGTCTCACTCAGCGCACGTCGCGTATCAAAAGAGCAGTCACCCTCGCTCTGGCGGTCGTGTCCGTGCTCGTCGCCGGGGTCCTCCCGACGTGCGGTGATGGGCTCTGTTGTTCGGTCAAGCCCGCTGTACCGACGGCCCATGCGCAGATGCCGTGCTGCGCACCTTCGTTCGCTCCCCGCGACGCAGCCCGTCCTCAGGTGGCAACGACCTCGCCTGCTGGCTCCCTCATTTCGCCACAAATGTGGGCGCCGGCCGCGTTGGTCACGTGGTCGATCGCAACCGATTCTTCCCTCCGCGTTCAGGCCACACTCGCCACCGCCTCAAAGGCTCTCCTCGAGCCCACTCCACCCATCTTCCTTTTGAACGCGCAATTCCTCATCTGATACCTCCCTCTCTCACTGCATCCTGCAGAACGGTGGCGGAAGTGTGTCCATTTGATTTTTCGGACACCCAGAGGTCTTCAGATGAAGCGATTACTCCTGATGTTGTGCGTCGCGTTTCCCGCATTCGCGACTGACTTTCATGATCCATCCGCGCTCGTGACGCGAGCGCTCGAAACGAATCCATCCCTTGCCCGCGTGCGCGCCGAAGTCGCCGCCGCGCGCGAGCGCATCGAGCCCGCGAGCTCGCTTCCGAATCCCATGGTCATGGCCGGGATTCAGGACAAACAAATCGATCTGCGCGACGACGAGATGATGACGATGTACATGATCGGTGCATCGCAAACACTCGTGCGCCGCGAAAAACGCGATGCGCGCAAAAACGTCGCGGAGCTTGCGGCACGCGCCGCGGAACGCGAGCTCGATTCCATCAGCGCCGAGGTCGAGCGCGATGTGCGTCTTGCGTGGTACGAGCTCGCCACCGCTGATGCGGAACTCGCCGCAACCGAAAACGTGCGCGAGCTCATCGAAGCCGTGATCGCCGCGGCGCGCGTGCGCTACGAAGTCGGCACCTCGCAACAAGCCGACGTCATTCGCGCACAACTCCAGCGCAGCAGTCTCGATCACGACGTGCTGCAGTTGAAAGGTCGTCGTCGCGCCGCGGCCGTGCGGTTGCTCACTCTGCTCGATCTGCCGGTCGACACCGCGATCCCGCCGATCGCGATGCCGGAGAACACCGACGATCTCGCGATCGACGCATCGCCGGTTCCGCCCGCCGATCATCCCGCGCTCGCCGCGTTGCAACTGCAGGTCGATCGCGCAAACGAAGAGATCGCATCGATCGAAGCCGATCGCAAACCCGATCTCGACATCGAGGCGCAGTACGGATATCGCCGCATGCAGCGCGACATGTTCAGCGTCACCGCGCGCATCCAACTGCCGCTGCGCAACGACAAGCTCGTCGAACCGCGCGTACGCGAGGCGATTCTTCGCCGCGACGCCGCGCAAGCCGCGATCGACGAAACGCGTCGCGCGCTCGTCACCGCGATGGCCGCGGCCGTCGTTGCGCACGAGGAAGCGACGAATCAGATGAAGTTCCACAAGGACGTGCTCGTGCCGCAGGCGCAGCTCGCGTTCGAATCGACGCTCACGTCCTATCAAACCGGCAAGGCGCCGTTCGACGCGATTCTGTCGACCGAGGCGGCGTACTTGCGGTTGCAGTTGCAGTACTTCGACTACCTCTCCGCGCACGCGCAGGCGGTCGTGAATTACGAAGCGCTGCGCAAAGGCGCGCGCGGCGGCGTGGCGATGTCCTCGCCGAATGCAACGCCGCTCGCCACGACCACCACCGCCACCAGCTCGATGGGGAGCATGTGATGCGAAAGAAAGAATTCATTGCCGCGACGCTCGTCGCGATCAGCACCTTCATTCCGGCCGCGTGCAAACGCGTCGCGAAATCCGTCGCCACGACGACGAACGAAACGAAAGTCGAGAAAGCCGCCGACGTCTACACGTGCCCGATGCATCCGAGCGTCGTCTCGGACAAGCCGGGCCATTGCCCGATTTGCGACATGGCGCTCGTGAAGCGCGCGAGCGGTGCGCCGACATCGAGCGCCGAGACCGATCACAGCCTCCACGCGATCGCGCTCTCGCCCGAGCAACGCATCACCGCAAACGTGAACACGGTGAACGTGAATCTCGACACGCACACCGGCGAGCTCGTGACCACCGGCCGCGTGACGTTCGACGAACGCCGCGTCGCGCAGATCACGTCGTACACCGCGGGCCGCATCGAGAAGCTCTTCGCGAATTTCACCGGCGATGCCGTCCGTCGCGGTGAGACCGTTGCCACGATCTACTCGCCCGATCTCTTCGCAACGCAGCAGGAGTACCTGCTCGCGCTGCAAAACCGCGAGCGCATGCGTCGCGCCGGATTCGACAACGCGCGCAGCGCCTCCGACGATCTCGTCGAATCGACGCGCCGGCGTTTGAACCTGTTCGGCATGACGTCCGCGCAGATCACACAACTCGAGCGCTCGTCGAAACCGATCTTCGCGACGAACATCGCGTCACCGGTCTCGGGTATCGTCACGAAGAAACTCGCGGTCGTGCAGCAGTACGTCGCGCAGGGACAACCGCTCTTCGAAGTCGCCGATCTCTCACACGTGTGGGTCGAGGCGGATGTGTACGAACAACAACTGCCCGACGTGAAGATCGGCCAGGACGTCGAGATCACATCGACCGCGGTGCCGGGCACGACGTTCACCGGCAAGGTCGCGTTCATTCAACCCGTGCTCGCGGGCGCGACGCGCACGGCGCGCGTTCGCGTCGAGATGCCGAATCCCGGTCTCGTGCTCAAGCCCGACATGTACGTGAACGTGCGCATCATCGGCGAGCCCGCGCCGCCGCACATCATGGTGCCGGCGAGCGCGGTGGTCGATCGCGGGCAGCAGAAATTCGTGTGGGTCGAGACGCAGCCCGGTTCCTACGAGCCGCGCGAAGTGATGACCGGACAACGCCACGGCGAAGCGATCGTGATCGTCAGCGGATTGCAGCCCGGCGACAAGGTCGTCGTCGAAGGCGGATTCCTGCTCGACAGCGAAGCGCAGCTTCGCGGCGCAACGACAGGAGGGCATTCGCATTAATGCGATGCACTCATCATGATTCGAAACATCATCGAGCTCTCCGCTCGTAATCGCTTCATCGTTTTTCTCATCTACGCCGTCGTGATCGGCTGGGGCACGTGGGCCACGCTGCACACGCCTCTCGATGCGATTCCCGACGTCTCGGACAATCAGGTCCTCGTCTATGTCGACTGGCCGGGGCGGTCGCCGCAGCTCGTCGAGGATCAGGTCACGTATCCGCTCGCGTCGAATCTGCAGGGACTGCCGCATCTCAAAGCAGTGCGCGCGCAGTCGATGTTCGGGTTCTCGCTGGTCTATGTGATTTTCGAAGACGACGTCGATGTCTACTGGGCGCGCACGCGTGTGCTCGAGCGTTTGAACACGGTCGCGGCGATGTTGCCCGCGGGCGTGACTCCGCGTCTCGGTCCTGAAGGCACCGGCGTCGGTCACGTCTTCTGGTACACGCTGCACTCCAAAACTCACGACCTCGGCCAGTTGCGCTCGATTCAGGACTGGTATCTGAAACTCGGATTGCAATCCGTCGACGGCGTTGCGGAAGTCGCGAGCGTCGGCGGATTCGTGAAGCAGTACCAGGTCAATCTCGATCCGATCAAGATGGCCGCGCGCGGTGTGTCCCTCGACAGCGTCGTAGCCGCGGTGCGTCGATCGAACAACGACGTCGGCGGACGATTGATTCAGGTCGGACAGACCGAATACATCGTGCGCGGCATCGGCTACATCCAGCGCGTTTCCGATCTCGAGAACATCGTCGTCGACGCACCAAACGGAACACCGATTTACTTGTCGAGTCTTGGCAGCGTGCAGCTCTCGTCCGACCTGCGCCGTGGTCTGCTCGAAGAGAACGGCAACGGCGAAGTCGTCGGCGGCATCATCGTCGCGCGCTACGGTGAGAACGCGAAAGCCGTGATCGATCGCGTGAAAACGCGACTCGAAGATTTGAAGAAAGGCTTGCCGCCCGGCGTCGAGATTCGCACGTCGTACGACCGCAGTGAATTGATCGAGCGCGCCGTCGGCACGTTGAAGGAAGCACTCACCGAAGAAGCGGTGATCGTCTCGATCGTCGTGATCCTCTTCCTGCTGCACGGCGGTTCCGTGATCACGGTGCTCGTCGGCCTCCCGCTCTCCGCACTGATCAGTTTCATCCTGATGCGCCAGTTCGGCATCACGTCGAACATCATGTCGTTAGGCGGCGTCCCACTCGCGATACGCGAGATCGTCGACGCCAAGATCGTGATGGTCGAAAAC
>JBQCJC010000175.1:0-2673 GCA_051953135.1 Thermoanaerobaculia bacterium
TGGAAGCCGGCGCTCCGTTTTCCGCTCCACCTACCACTTCGTGGGATACGAACCCAAAACCCGCACCTCCTGCGCCATGTCTCGCAAATTCGCCAATGCGCGCGACAACACGGGCTCCGCATCACGACCAATCACATCGAGATAGAACGCGTACTCCCACGGCCGGCCTTCGATCGGTCGCGATTCGATCTTCGAGAGATCGATCTCCAGCAGCGCGAACGCGCCTAACGCGCGGAACAGCGCGCCCGGCTTGTTGTCGATGCGAAACACGATCGACGTCTTCCAGCGTCGCGGCGATTCGTGCGTCGCGATCTCGCGACCCTTCGGCGTGAGCAGGAAGAACCGCGTGAAGTTCTGCGGATTGTCTTCGATGCCGCGGCGAAGAATCTGTCCGTCGTAAATCGATGCCGCGTTCTCCGACGCGATCCCGGCTTCGTCCTCGCGTCCACGCTCGAGCACCAGTCGCACGCCGCCCGCGGTGTCGTGCACCGGCACCGGCTCGATGTGCGGATGCGCGGCGAAGAACTTCGTGCACTGCGCGAGCGCAACGGGATGCGAGAGCACTCGCTTGATCGCATCGAGACTCGTGTCGCGCGGCGCGATGAGATTGTGCACGACGCGCAGATGCGTCTCCGCCGCGATCTCGAGCTCGTGCTGCACGAGGAGGTCGTAGTTGCGATGAATCGAGCCCGCGAGCGAATTCTCGATCGGCGCGATGCAGCAATCCGCGTCATCGCTGGCGATCGACGCGAACATTGCGTCGAACGAATTGCATGGGATCCCATGGATTTCGCGGCCGAGGAGTCGTTGTGCGGCGGTTTCGCTGAAGGCGCCGCGCTCGCCCTGATACGCCACTCGAAGCTGTTCCATCATTTCCTCCAAACGCAAAAAGGCCCGCTCCCTGGTGAGGAGCGGGCCTTTGAATTTGCGCTGATGTATGTCTACAGAATGCGCAGCTCCGCTCCGATGGCGCCGAAGCTAAAAAATCGCGCAAACGTAGCGAAGCGGTTCATGTGCTGCGAAGGTACGCTCATCGCGGCAACAATGCAACCGCGCGCAGCGGACCGCCGGATCCTTTTCCGATCTTCATCGGCAGCGCCACCATCCACGCGCCCGTCACCGGCACGCGCTCGAGATTCGCGATGTTCTCCAGTCCCGGCACGTTCGCGCCGTTCGCGATCTGATGCACGATGAAGTCTTTCGATTGTCCGTAATCGATGCTCGCGGTATCGACGCCGATCGCGCCGACACGACGCTCCGTCACCAGCAAACGCGCCGCATCTTCGCCGTACGAGGGGAAATGCAACTTGTCGGTTGCGCCCGGCGTGTCATCGCCGAAATACAACTTGCGATCGCCGTAACGACTCCCCCATCCCGTGTGCAGCAACACGATCGTGCCCGGCGCGATGACGCCATGCTTCGCTTCCCACGCGCGCACATCATCGGCAGTGAGACGGTAATCCGCGTTCGACGACGATTGCGTGCTGATATCGATCACCACCGCGGGCGCGATGAGTTGTCGCACCGGAATCTCATCCGCGGTGCGTCCCGTCGCGGAGAAATGAATCGGCGCATCGAGATGCGTGCCGCCGTGCTCCGGCGCCGAGTACGCATTCGAAGAATAGAAATAGCCGCCCGGCGTCGGGCCGTAGGAGAGTTGCTTCAGCTCGAAGCCGCTCGGCGAGTTCGGCCAGTACAACGTCTTCTCATCGAACGCATACGAGAGATCGACGACCTCCGCATTCGCGAGATCGATTTTCGGTTGCGTGGAGTTGGTCGTCGCGCACGCGACACTGAACAGCAGAAGAAGCGCAGCGGTCATTCGCATGCGCTCATTAAAAACTGTCGGCGATTCGTCGCGCAATCAAACCGTAGCCCTCGCCGTTCGGATGAAAGCGATCGAGCGCGAGGCGATCGTGATGCGAGAAGAGATCGCTCGTGGGCACGAGGGTGAAATTCGGATCCTTGCCGAGCTTCTCGAGCAGACGCGCGTTCCATTCATTCACGAGCGGCGTGAGTTGCGCGCCAGTCGGCGTCGACACGAATGGGTTGTACAAGCCGACGAAGAACACGCGCGCTTTCGGATTCGCCGCGCGAATCTTCGCGATCGCTTCCTGCACGCGCGCGAACACGTCATCCATCACCGCGCCCGGATTCGGCGGCGCGGCGTTGCGCCAGTCATTGCCGCCCCACAAATCATTTCCGCCGATCGAAACGATGATCACGTTCGATTCGCGCAGCATCTGCTGTACGTTCGGACGATCGAGCACGAGCAGCAGATCGCGCGTGCGCGCTCCGCTGACCGCGACGTTGTACGTACGACGTGCGCGAATACCGCGGCGCTTCAGTTCCTGATCGAGACGTCCGCCGATGCCGAGGCCGGTTTCATCGCCGGCGCCGCGTGCGAGCGAATCGCCGAGGAGAATTGGCGCGAGCGTGTCGCGTGCGACGGGTGCAGCCGGCGGTTGTGTCGGAAGAAAATCGACCGGCGTGCCCGTGTCACCGCGCAGATACGAAACGAATCCATACGCGAACACCAGCGCCGCGATCGTCGCGACGCAGACCGGAAGCGTCCAGTAGAGGAAGCGGCGCATCGGGCGGTGAAGGTACCATGAGGAACAGTGGAGCGGTGGGGGGGGCCCCCCCCCCCGCCGGGCGCCCGCGGGGGGGGGG
>JBQCJC010000176.1:0-2567 GCA_051953135.1 Thermoanaerobaculia bacterium
GACATCGCCGCGTCGAGGTCTCGGAACTGCGCCGATGCCACGATCGGGACGAACAACAAAACGACTGCGTATCGCGCCCAGTGCTTCATATTTGTCTCCTGTGTTGTGTCCTGCGTAACGACTCGTACTGAGTCTTTATTCTAAGACCTGTCAATGATTTAGCTTGCTCTATCGTCAGGTCAGTTTGTCCTCTGCCAATGACGTGACGCCACGTCTCGCCGCTTCCATCCGGAAGTCCTCGGGAACCGGTGCCGTCACTCGAAGTCGTTCATTCGTCATGGGATGCGTCATCTCCAGCATTGCCGCGTGCAGCATCGGCCGCGTCGCGTCACGCTCTCCATAGAGCCAGTCACCTGCCAATGGGTGACCGATCGCGGATAGGTGCACGCGGATCTGGTGCGTTCTGCCGGTCTCGAGCGTGATGTCGACGAGTGAGCCGGATTCATTTGCTTCCCGTGGATATACGTGAGTCACCGCGATTTTGCCGTGGTCGCGCACACCGAACTTGATTGCGCCGATGCGTGCAATCGGCGCATCGATCGTTTGCGTCTCGCGCAGTTCGCCATTCACGAGCGCGACGTAACGCTTGTGGATCTGCTTCTTTTCGAAACGACGCGTGAGCCGCACGTTGATGTCCGCGCGCTTCGAGAAAAAGATCACGCCGCTCGTACCGCGATCGAGCCGCTGCATCAGAAACGCGGGCGTCGTGTAGCGCTGCACGAGATCGTGGAGGAACACTTCGTCCGGCTCGTACATGCGTTGCTGCACGACGAGCCCGGCCGGTTTGTTCACGAAGAGCAGCGCGTCGTCTTCGTAAAGGATCTCGAGCTCAGTCGACGTACTGCAGCCCCCACGGACCTTCGCACGTGAGCTGGAGCTCGGAGTCTTCGTCGAACGCGACGGTGTGCGGCTCGTCCGGCGGATTCACGTAGAACCCGCCGGTGGTGAATGTCGTTTCCTTGTCGTTGATGGTCACGCGCACTTTGCCGGCAAGCACCGTGACGCGTTCCGCGCGCGGATGCGTATGCTTCGGCAGCGTAGCGCCCTTCGCGACTCTCAATCGAATCGTGAAGATGCCCGGCGATTTCGGATCGCCTTCGAGCACGGCCATCTTCGTGCCTTTCGGCATCGTCGGCGGTGCATCGACATACGTCGGATTCGTGATCTGCAGTGCAGTGGCGAGGAGCAGCGCGAGCAGCATGTCGCGAGTGTAGCCGCGCTACTCGCGATACAACAAAAACTCATCGCGCAGCCGCGCGAACTCGCGCAACGGTTCTTCCCACTCGCGCACCCAGTCATCGATGTTGCCGCCCGTTTCGACGAGCTCGCGATACGTCGAGCTGCCTGCGAGCAGATCGATCGCCAGACGATCGGAGACGAATTCGTATGTCTCCGTGCGCCACTTGAACTGCTCCGGATCCATGTCGCGTGCGACTTTCACGCACCAGAGACCGGTGCGATACGGTTCGAACGTCGCGCGATTCGTGACGTGCAGCTCGACACCGCCGCACACTTTGTTCGCGTGCTTGTGAAACGTCGGCATGAAGTAGTGCGGACGAAAGCGCACGCCCGGCAGATTCAGTGTGTTGAGTTTCTCGGCGAGACGGAACGAATCGAGCCACGGCGCGCCGAAGAATTCGAAGGGATGCGTGGTGCCGCGTCCTTCGCTGAGGTTCGTGCCTTCGATGAGACACATGCCGGGATAAACGGTCGCGGTGTAGACGGTGGGCATGTTCGGGGACGGGATGACCCACGGCAATCCGGTGTCGCCCCACCACATCGAGCGGCGCCAGCCGTCCATCGGCACGACGACGAGATTGCAGTCGAGTTTGTGAACGTCTTTGTAGTAGCGCGCGAACCAGCGCGCGAGCTCGCCCGCGGTCATGCCGTGACGCGTGGGAAGAGGAAAGAGTCCGACGAAGCTCGAGTATTTGTCTTCGCGGATGTTACCTTCGAGATGCACGCCGTCGATGGGATTGGGACGATCGAGGACGATGACCTGCAATCCCAGCGGTGCCGCCTCGCGCATGCACAAGGCCATGGTGTAGATGAAGGTGTAGTAACGCGAGCCGATGTCCTGCAGATCGATGACGAGTGCATCGAGATTGCGCAGCACTTCACGACGCGGCGCGAGATCGGATTCGCTTTTTCCGTAGAGCGAATAAACGGGGAGGCCGGTGAGCGGATCGTCGGAATGGTCGACGTGCGCCATGTCCTGCGCCTCGCCCCAGATCCCATGCTCGGGACCAAAGAGCGCGGTGAGTTTCCACCCGCGGCCCGCGCGAAGGAGCCTCACCGCATGCTGAAAATCGCGCGTGATCGCGCTCTGATTCGTGACCAGTCCGATGCGCTTGCCCTGAATGCGCCACGGCTCACGATCGATGAGAACTTCGAGACCAGGGAGGACAGACATGATTACCTCGTTGAATGAGTGATGAGTGATGAGAGATGAGTGATGAGTGATGAGAGATGAGTGATGAGTGATGAGAGATGAGTGATGAGGTTCGACACGCGTCGCGAGATTGTTTCTCCTGCGAGATATCTCACTGGAGAATCACTCTCGCGAC
>JBQCJC010000177.1:0-3401 GCA_051953135.1 Thermoanaerobaculia bacterium
CTCGTGCGCACGCTCGAGAAACTCAAGATGAAGTATCCGGCGCCCGATCTCGGGGACGTGCGCGTCGTATGACTCGCGTGCTCCTGCTTCTCTCGCTCGCCGCGTTCACCGCGTGCAAACCGTCGCGCGCGCAGGAGCCCGCGCGCGGAAACGCGGATCGCGGGAAAGAGCTGATGATCACGCGCGAGTGCTACGACTGCCATCGCATTCCCGGGATCGATCGCGCGCCGGGACCTGGTGTGCCGACGTCACTCGATGGGTTCGCGAATCGCGATCGCATCCTCAACGATTCGGTCGACAACACGCGTGCAAATCTCGAAGCGTATTTGCAGAAACCGAAGAGCGTTTATCCGCAGGCGCGCATGCCGGGGATCGGGGACCGGCCCGACGAAGCGATGGACATCGCCGCGTATCTGATGACGTTGGATTGAGTGAGGATTGGTGCGCCCAGCAGGATTCGAACCTGCGACCTTCGGCTCCGGAGGCCGACGCTCTATCCAGCTGAGCTATGGGCGCTCGGGTGGAATGCGGATTCTACTCAACCCCGTGGGCGGGCTGAAGATTTCTTCACTGCAGGTTGACGACTTCGATCGGCTCGACCTTCGCGATGAGCGGTGATGCCGAGCGCAGTTTCTCGATGCGTGCATCGGTCCATGGTTTCTTCGCCGCGATGCGCACGCTGCTCTGGTACGTGCCGATCATCGTTCCGTACTCCGGATCGAGTTGCGCAATGAGCGACGGAATCTCCGTCACATTCTTCGCGTAGACGACGATCGCGTAGTGCGTGGGATGCTTGCGCGCATCTGCAAACAACGACTGCAGTTCCTTCCACGCCGCATCGTGGTCGAAGCGAAATTGTTCGCACTCCTCGTTGATGGCGATGGACTCCGATGGTGCACCGCGATAGTCGAATCGCACGTTCCAGTGATAGCCGCACAGGAACGTCATACGTTCGTTTCCCGCGAGCAACTTGTACACGCGCTGCACGCGCTTCGGATCGGTGACGATGTACGTATCGGGAGCGGAGCGCCATCCCGTTTTCGTGACATGGGCTCTCGACGATCGCGTCCTTGACTTGGAGCACCTTCGATTCGCGTCCGCACGAGGAACGTCTTCGGCACGAAGTCGCAGCTACGCGACGGATGCGCCGGCGCGGCGTTCGTGCGGGTAGCGCACGCAGCGGCGGACCGAGGCGATCAACTTGCCGGGCATGACCGGCTTGGAAAGCGTCTCGCAGATCGTCGGGAAGAGCTTGCGAATCTCGCCCACCTCGAGCCCGGTGACGACGACGATCGATTCGAGCAGTGACGGCGTCGTGCTGGCGACGTACTCCATCACGTCCGTGCCGCTCATCTTCGGCAGCGCGATGTCGAGCACGACCGCGTCGTACTTGTTCTGCGCGAGACTGCCGACCGCCTTCTCCCTGTCCACGGCGATGTGTACCGTGTAGCCATCGTTCTCCAGCACGCGACGAAGTGCTTCACGCGTGGAGGGGTCATCTTCAACCACAAGGACGGTAGGCCGCATCTCTGGAAGTAACTCTATCAGCAAATCTGCCGCCACGGCTAGATGGAACTGCACTACAAGGACGTGATGAAGCTCGCAGCGAGATCGACGACGCGTGAGAACCTTTCAGGGTCTTTCGTGCTCGAGCGGAACAACGAGTGATCTCCCCCTTCGATCCACTCGACACGAATCCGCGATGAAAGCGGATACATGCCGACCTCGTCCGAGTTTCCGAACGTGTCGCGCGTGCCCTGAATGACGAGCGCCGGAGTCTGCAGTTGCTCGAGATGCGCGGTGCGCAATTGCTGTGGTTTGCCGGGCGGATGAAACGGATAGCCGAAGCAGACGATGCCGCGCGCACGCACCTCATCCGCGACCATCGTCGCCATCCGGCCGCCCATCGATTTGCCGCCGATCACGACCTCCGGCCCGCCGCCGTGCTCTTCGATGACGCGCTTCCACGCATCGAGCAGCACCGGCTGACGATCGGGCGCGCCGCGCTTACCGTTCGTGCGTCGCGCGTGCATGTACGGGAACTCGAAGCGCACCACGCGAATCCTGCGATCACCAAGCGCGGCAGCGACTTCGTTCATGAAGGTCGTGTCCATCGCACCACCCGCGCCATGCGCGAAGAGATACGTGTGCTTCGCCCTCGCCGGTCCGTCGACGAGCACCGGCGTCACCATCCGCGCACCGGCTTCCACTCATCGACGACGCGGTTCTCGTCGAGGATGTGATAGCGATCGAACATCGCCGCGGTGAGACAAGAGTGATTCGGCAGGATGCGCAACTGCGTGCCGACCGGCACATTCGCGTGCGACACCTCGATGCGACCGTGCTCCTGCGACAACGCGGCGATACGCATCGGCAGCGGACGAAGGTCGAGATCGCACACGATGCCGTAGCCGAACTGCGGCAGCACGTGATCGGGCCCGAGGTCTTTTGACAGGGCGAGAGCGCCGGCGTCGACGATCAGCGTGTTGCGCTCCGGATACGAACCGACGACCGTCGTCAGCACCGAGACCGCAACATCGTCGAGCGTGCACGAACCGATCGTCGCCTGGAACGCATCGAAGAACACGTAGTTGCCAGGACGCACTTCATCGCATTCGTCGAATCGATCGACGACGGCCAGCGTCGGCGTCGATCCAATGCTCCGCCGCGTCTCACCCAACCCTTCCGTCGCGAGCAACGCGCGAAAGCGGCTGAGGCACGCCGACTCTTCCGCCGCCACGCGACGCACTTCTTCGCGATCGCGCGCGTGATACGAGTGCCCCGCATGCGTGAGCAGGCCCTGAAAGCGAATGCGCTCGGAGCGCCCGAGTTGCATCGCCAGGCGCACGCTGTCGGGATTCTCGGGATCGACACCCGCGCGGTGATAGCCGCAATCAACTTTGAGAAACACGTCGAACGTGACGTCGTGCGCCGCGGCGTACGCTTCGATCGCGAGATACGCGATCTCGCTGTCGACGAGGATGTTCAGCCGATCGATCGTCGATTGCAGCGCCGCGACGCGCGGCAGCTTCGCGGGTGCAATCGGCACGGCGTAAGTGATGTCGCGAAATCCATCCGCCGCGAATGCTTCGGCTTCGGCGAGCGTGGAGACGGTGATCGCCGAGGCGCTGCCGTCGTGCTGCATGCGTCCGATCTCGACGGATTTGTGCGTTTTCACATGCGGACGAAACGCCACGCCCGACTCGCGCGCCTTGCCGCGCATCCGCGCGCAATTGCGAGCGACGATGGAGCGATCGACGAGAAAGGCAGGGGTGGTGAGGTCGAAGGACGTCATCGTTCGCGAGGATACAGGGTGTGGAGTGGTTGTGGGGTTTGGGGGGGGGGGGGGGGGGGGTCCCCCCCCCCCCCCCCCCCCCCCGCGCAACCCCCCCCCCAAACAC
>JBQCJC010000178.1:0-3901 GCA_051953135.1 Thermoanaerobaculia bacterium
CGCGCCACCCCCATCACCGACCTGCTAAAAATGCAGCAGGAAGACTTCTCGGCCCTGTTCCGCAAAAGCGCCGTGAAACGCGCAAAGCTCGCGGGGATGAGGAGAAATGTGGAGGCGTTGACAGTGGAGGCGGGCAGCGGCAATCCTCACGTCGATTGAATCATCACCACGAATCCCTCACCCACTGCCCCAATTGCGGCGCGGAGCTCCACGGCGCGTACTGCCACGATTGCGGGCAGAAGGCCGCGCTGCACCTCGGCGTGCATGACGTCGTGCACGAGGCGACGCATGAGTTTCTGCACCTCGACGGCAAGATCCTCAACACCGTCCGGCTGCTGCTCTTCAGGCCGGGACAACTCACACTCGATTTCATCGCGGGGCGGCGCGTGCGGTACATCACGCCGTTGCGGCTCTATCTGACGTTCAGCGTGTTGTTCTTCGCGCTCACCGCGATCGTGCCGGGTGCGCGGCAATCGATCATTCAAGTCGGTTCCGACGAACCCGCGGCGGTGAAGAAACAAGCGGAAGATGAAGCGGAGAAACTCGGCGAGTCGATTCTCCACAACCTGCCGCGCGCGATGTTCGTGCTCATGCCTGCATTCGCGCTGCTCACGTGGATGCTCTATCGCCGCAATCAACGCTTCTATATCCCGCACCTCTACTACTCGGTGCATTTCCACGCGTTCACGTTTCTCGTGCTCTCGCTATCGATGCTCGCGGGGCTCATCGGGCGTCCCGGCAAAATCATCGGCGGCGTGATGTTCCTCACGACCGTTCCGTGGCACTACTTCGGATTGCGAAGAATGTTCGGCAACTCATGGCCGAAGACGATCTTGAAAGGCACAGCGATCGGCGTGTTGTACTGGCTGATGATCGCAGCAGTGATGGTGGCGATCACACTCTGGTCGATCCGTCACTCCAGTTCGAACGCGCGGGAGACGATCGACGGATCGATGGAACGATCGAGATACTCCCACACTGCCAGCGCATCGGGATGATGCGCGATCGGCGGCGCGGCGATGCGTGTCGCGGGATCATTGATGATCAATCGCGCGCGGCGATACCAGTGCATCGCCTCTTCCGGATTCAATCGCAACTCTTCGCGCACGCCCTGAATCAGCAGGTACTGCTCCGCCGGAATCCCCGACGCTTCGATTTGCGCGTACGACGGCGCGAGTTGTCGTGCGCGTGCGCGAATGATCTTCAACTTCAACCGCAGCGAATGCGTATCGAGCGCCGCGCGGCCTGCATCGCACAGATGCCCGATCGCGAGTCGTATCAACTCCGGCTTTTCATTCACGAGTAAGCCCGCGCGAAAACTGCGCGACGTGCTGCCGGTGATCGCCTTCACCTGCGTCCACATCACCTGCCCACTCACCTCGACCGCGATCTCCGAATCCGGCACCGCAAAGCGCAGCGTCGACACCGAACCACGCAGAGGCTCGAATAGCAATTCGAGGCGCGCACCACGCGCGGAGAGGTTCTCGATCTTCACTCGCTGCAGATCGAACTCACCATCGATCGACGGCGAAAGATAGAAGCGATCCGTCGAGCGCAACTCCTCCACGCGCTTCGTGCGATGCGACGTCTGCAACTGCACAAGGAGGGATTGCAGGACCTCCGCCGGTCCGTACGTGCGCACGCCGGACAAAAATTTGCCCGGAAACATCGGATCGGATTGCGTCCACACGACCGTCGCTTCGATGCTGATCGGCGCAGGCGTTCCATCCGCGACGATCCGCAACACTGCTTTCGCGCCGTTCTCGATCGCGCGATCGTGGCGAAAGCGCGCGCCTTTCGCGGAGATGTCGCACACCGCCACCGACGCGCCGCCAAACGTGGCCGCGAGCGGAGGTGTCAACAGATACCGCTCCGCGGTCCTGAGGTTGCGTACTGCGTCGTGCATGGAAGGGCTCAGCTTAACTCGTGGCTGACCGTGTAGCACCATGGCCTAACAGGAATTGTGATATGGCTCACGCCATGGCTGAACGCGGAATTCTCACGTTCGATTGTTACGGCACGCTCATCGATTGGGAGCGCGGCATTCTCGACGCCCTCGGCACCGACGACCCGTCAATGCTCGATCGCTATCACGACATCGAAGCGAAACTCGAACGCACGACGTGGCGGCCGTATCGCGAGATCCTCGACGACATCGGCGCGCAACTCAACGGAACGCGAATCTCCGAATCACTGCCGCGATGGAAACCGTTCGCCGATACGAATGACGCGCTCGAACGATTGCGCGCGGCCGGATACAAACTCGGCATTCTCT
Source organism: Thermoanaerobaculia bacterium (assembly GCA_051953135.1). GTDB lineage: Bacteria > Acidobacteriota > Thermoanaerobaculia > Gp7-AA8 > Gp7-AA8 > QHVT01. Next base: position 2,276 of record JBQCJC010000178.1, read on the forward strand.
CGAACGTCGACGACGATCTCTTCGCCGAAACGCAAAAACACTTCACCGTCGATTTCGATCTCGTCATCACCGCGCAGCAAGTACGTTCGTACAAACCAGCGCACGGGCATTTCCTCGAAGCGAAGAAACGCATCGGCGCGATGCCTTGGCGTCACTGCGCGCAAAGCAACTTCCACGACATCGTGCCGTGCAATGAGCTCGGCATCGCGAACGCGTGGGTGAATCGCAAAAATGAAACGGCGCTCCCGGGAGGAGCGCCGTCGATGGAAGTGCGGGATCTGCGCGAGCTCAGTGGAGCGGTGGGCTCTTAGCCCATCGTTGCGATTCGGCGGGCGAAGAGCCCGCCGTTCCATTTACATCGTCTCGACGATCATCGCCGCGGCTTCACCGCCGCCGATGCAGATCGCGGCGAGGCCGCGCTTCAGGCCGCGCTCGCGCAACGCGTGAATCAGCGTGACGAGAATGCGCGCGCCGCTGGCGCCGATCGGATGTCCGAGGGCGACCGCGCCGCCGTTCACGTTGATCTTGTCGTGCGAGATGTTTGCGTCCTTCATGGCCGCGAGCGCAACCGCCGCGAACGCTTCATTGATCTCGACGAGATCGATGTCGTTCATCGTCAGATTCGCGCGCTTCAGCACGATGTCGATCGCCTTGCCCGGCGCGGTCGTGAACCACTCGGGCTCGTGCGCGGCGGACGCCTGCGCGACGATGCGCGCGATCGGCTTCAGGCCGTTCTGCGACGCGTACTCCGCCGAAGTCACGACGAGCGCGGCCGCGCCGTCATTGATCTTCGACGAGTTCGCCGCGGTGACCGAGCCGTCCTTCTGAAACGCGGGCTTGAGTCCGCGCATCTTTTCGAGCGGCGCGGCGAACGGCTCTTCGTCATCGACGATGACGGACTTGCCCTTCTTGCCTTCGATCTCGACGACCGCGATTTCCTTCTTGAACTTGCCGTTCTTCGTCGCGTCCTGCGCGCGGCGATACGACTCGAGCGAGAAATCGTCCTGCGCTTCGCGCGAGAACTCGTACTTCGTCACGCACGATTCGGCGCAGTTGCCCATGTGCTTGTCGCCGTACGGATCCCACAGACCATCGTTGATCATGAGATCGATCATCTTGCCGTTGCCCATGCGATAGCCGCCGCGCGCGTTCGGCAGCGCGTACGGTGCGTTGGACATCGACTCCATGCCGCCGGCGATGGCGATGTCGTATTCGCCGCAGCGAATGTCGTTCGCGGCGTACATCACGGACTTCATGCCCGAGCCGCAGACTTTGTTCACGGTCACGGCGCCGGCTTCGACCGGAATGCCCGCGTAGATGCCGGCCTGACGCGCGGGTGCCTGGCCGATGCCGGCCTGCAGCACGTTGCCCATGATGACCTGCTGAATCTGCTCGGGCTTCACGCCGGCGTTCTCCAGCGCGCATTTGATGGCGACGGCGCCGAGGCGCGGCGCGGGCAGCGACGACAGCGCGCCCATGAACGATCCGATCGGCGTACGGGCAGCGCCGAGAATCACGATTTCTTTCATTTGGGAGGACTCCTTTGAGGGCATGTGAGCGGTTGCGATAAGATGCAGCGGCTCGCAATCAGACAACGACGCCGAACGGCTGTCAACCTTCACACCG
>JBQCJC010000179.1:0-8096 GCA_051953135.1 Thermoanaerobaculia bacterium
GCGGGCTGAGAGCCCGCCGCTCCACGTTAGAAGCAGGAAGCGCGCGCGCCGATTCGCTGTTCCGTTTCGGCGCATGCGCAAACTTCTTCTCGCATCCGCCCTTCTCGCTGTTCCCCTCTTCGCCGAGAAACCGACCACGCCTCCCGCGGAGTTGAAGAATCCTCCCGCGGCAGCGGAGCGTCAGGACAATGGCCTCATCACCATGAAGCTTGCGGACGGCACCGGCACGCGCAAGCCGACGGCAAGTGATCTCGTCAAGATTCGCTACACGGTTTGGAAGTCGAACGGCACGCTCGTGCAGCACGTCGAACCGCCGCAGTCCGTGATGCTCGCCGTGTCGAAGATGATTCCGGGCTGGGGCATGGCCGCGCAGCAGATGGTCGAAGGCGAGCGTCGTCGCGTGTGGATTCCGGCATCGCTCTCCGGCGGTAAGCTCGAAGGCGACGACTCGATGATGATCGACACGGAGCTCGTCGAGATTCTCGATCCGCCGACGAAAGCGCCCGCCGATGTCGCGGCGCCGCCTGAAGACGCGAAGAAAACGCCGTCGGGACTCGCATACAAAGTCCTGCGCGAGGGAGATGGCATTCGTCATCCGAACGCGCGCAGCAGCGTGACCGTGCACTACACGGGTTGGACCGTCGACGGAAAGATGTTCGACAGCTCGATCCTGCGCGGACAGCCTTCGACGTTCGGTCTCGATCAGGTCATCCGCGGCTGGACCGAAGGCTTGCAGCTGATGGTGGCGGGCGAGAAGACGCGCTTCTGGATTCCGTCGCGACTCGCGTACGGCAACGATCGCTCGAAGCCGCAGGGCATGCTCGTCTTCGACATCGAATTGATCGGCATCAACTAAAACGTGTGGAGCGGCGGGCCCGTGATTTCCCGCCGCTCCACTCCCTCAACCAAGCCGGTGATCGTCGCGTCCACGGGCTGGACATGGATCAATGTCCCCGTCCTCGACGCCCTCGGATTCCGGCTAGCTTCAGTTCTTTGCCTTCTCGATCAGCGACACGAGCTCTTCTCGCGTTCCATCGAGATCCTCGCCGCGGGCGATCTTCGCCATCGCCAGCGCGTCGTCCCACGATGCGGTGCCGAGGTGCTGCGATTTGCGAAGCAGCATCCCCATCTCCGCCACCGCGGCCGCGAATTGAAAATCGCGTGATGCTTCGTTCGCGCTCGTGCCGACGTCGATGATTCGTTCCGCCATGAGCGTGCTGCGTTTCGCGTTTGGCTCCTTGTAGCGAAGACGCACGTACGCGATCGCACCGCGCGCAAGTCCGCGAGGCTCGATCTCGTACAACGCCGTCACCGAGTGACCGGCGCCGAGCTCGCCCGCATCTTTCGTGTCGTCCTCGAAGTCTTCGTTCGCAAGCGCGCGATTCTCGTAGCCGAGTTGCCGATACGCCGCGATCTTGTCGGGATCGAACTCCACCTGAATCTTCACGTCCTTCGCGATCGTGACGAGCGTTCCGGTCAGCTCCTGCTGAAACACTTTCGATGCTTCGCGCATCGTGTCGAGATACGCGTAGTTGCCGTTGCCTTTGTCCGCGAGCGTCTCCATCAGCGAGTCGTGGTAGTTGCCGTAGCCGACGCCGATCGCGGAGAGATCGATCCCGAGCTCGCGCTTCTGTTCGATGAGTTTCTGCAGCGCGTCTTCATCCGTCGTTCCGACGTTGAAATCGCCATCGGTCGCGAGGATCACGCGATTGTTGCCGTTCTCGAGGAACGCATCTTTCGCGGTTTGGTACGCGAGCTCGATTCCCGCGCCGCCGGCCGTCGAGCCGCCTGCTTCGAGACGCTCGATCGCATCGCGAATCGTCTTCTTGTCCGCGCCCGACGTCGGCGGCAACACCAGTCCTGCTGCACCCGCGTACACGACCAGCGCAACACGATCCTCGGCGCGCAGTTGATCGACGAGCAAACGCAATCCGTTCTTCACGAGGCCGAGGCGATCGTCGCCCTGCATCGAGCCACTGACGTCGATGAGGAACACGAGATTGTTCGGCGCCATCTTCCACTGATCGAGATTGCGGCCCTGCACGCCGATGCGCACGAGACGATTGCGCGGATTCCACGGACACGATGCGACTTCGGTGGTCACCGCGAACGGATGCTTACCGGTCGGTTGCGGATAGTCGTACGAGAAGTAATTGATCATCTCCTCGATGCGCACCGCATCGGGATTGACCTCTTCACCGTCGTTGATCATCCGTCGCACGTTCGCGTACGACGCGCGATCGACATCGATCGCGAATGTCGTCACCGACATATCGCGCGTGCGCACGAAGCCGTGTTCTTCGAAGTGCTTGTAGTTGTCGCGCGACATCGCCATCGCGGCTGCACCCATCACGTTGACTGCCGGAGCCTCTGCGGCCACGGTGATCGCTTCCGAGACGGCAGCCAGCGACATTGCGAACGGAACATTCACGCGCTTGCCGTCAGCGACGACCACTTGTCTCGTGATGGTGTTGAATCCGGGGAGCTCGGCGCGAACGGTGTACGTGCCCGCGGCAAGACCGCTCGCCGACCACGCGCCCTTCTCATCGGAGACGAGCTCGCGAGGTGCCTGATTCGGTGCGCTGATCGTGATCGTTACGCCGGGCAGGACGTCGCCCAGCGCATCGGTGACGACGCCATGCAACACGCCTTGCAGCGATGCGAGCGCACAGAACGCGAGAGTGAAAAACGCCAGGAGCACGAGAACCCGTTTCATCGTCGACCTCCTTTGCGGAGAGGTCGGAGTGCAGGCGCGCTGCCTGGTGTGCCCAATCCGTAACTCACACGAACGAAACGTTGTTCGCGTGTTGACGCTCTCGAAACATCGAGAAATCCGAACAATTCGCGACGGTTTCTCGAATCGTCAATAGGGCATTTCGTGATCGTGCAGGCCGAAGTAATGCCCGAGCTCGTGAATCACGGTGTCGCGAATTTCGTGAATCGCATCATTGCGATTGCGCGTGACGCGAAGAATCGGCCCGCGAAAAATTGCGATCTGATCGGGGAGCATCGGCAGCATGTCGTGCGTGCGGCGCGTGAGTGCAACGCCGCGATAGATGCCGAGCAATTCGCCGTCCGGATCTTCGAGGAGCTCGAGGTCTTCGTCGCTCGGCTCTTCTTCGACGACCACCGCGACGTTGTCGAGCATCGCGGCGAATTGCGGCGGGAGGGTTTCGAGTGCTTCTTCGACGAGATGTTCGAATTCGGATCGAGTGAAGTGCATAGCGCGTGGGGACCAGCGCATGTGCGCCGGTCCCCACGCATTGTGCATTACCAGCCGGGGATGATGTTGAAGCCGTAGACGACGGATTCGTCAGGACGCTGGAACGGCTTCGCCGCGTAGATCTCGATCGGGATGTACGACAGCAGAATGCGCAGACCCGCGCCGACGCTGAACACGGGCACGCGCTCGGCGGTGTCCGTTTCGAATTTGAACTTCACTTTCTGTCCCTGGCTCCACGCGGCGCCAGCATCGGCGAACGCGAAGATTTCCGTGGGGACGAACGGCGCGTCGATCAGTCCGAACTCGCGCGTTCCAAGCAACGGCGCGCGCACCTCGGCGCTCACGAGTCCGATGCGCGTGCCGACGAGGCGATCGAACACGGGGCAGTTCGATGTCGCGCTCGGGCCGCACTCGCCGACGTTGATCGAGTACGGATCGTAGCCGCGCATGATCGAGCCCTGACCGAGGTACAGCGGCGAGAGACGCGTGTCATCCGCGCCGCTGCCGTAACGACCGTAGTGCAACGCGCGCAGCGCGAACGTTACCGGACGCGCGAAGTAGTACTTGCGCCAGTCGGCGAGCGCGGTTTGGAAATTGAGATCGCCGCGCAACGCTTCGATTTCGTAGCGATAACGCGTGCCTGCGATCGGCGAGATGAAGCCGTATGTCGAGCTGTCGCCAACGAATGCCGTCGACGCTTTTGCGAGATTCACCGAGAAGCCGCCGGGGAACTCTTCGGTGAAACGATCGATGATCGAGTTCCCGATGATGACCCACGTTTCGCGCTCGCGTTTGTATGCGAAGCGCTGCACGCCCGCGGATGCTTCGATGCGGCGCGTCTGGCTGAACGGATACTGTGCGAGGCCGCTGAGATCCGTCGTGGTCTGCACCTCGCGGTCCTGCACGTAGAACTCGGCGTTCGGAAAGAAGTTGCCATCGTCATCCGTGTAATCGCCGAAGAAGTAGCCCGCGCTCGCATAGACGTATGGCACGTGTACGAGATCGGCGCCCCAGTTCAGGCGACTCGTTTGATTGATGTAGAGCAGCTCGCCGCCGAGTTGCTCCGCGAGCGACTGAGTGCCGCTGCCGCCGCCGCCCTGGAACGTGAAGCCGACATTTTGGCGTCCGAGGATGTCGCTGAAGAACGCGGTGACGCTGCCGCCCGCGCCGAAGCCGAATTCATTGATGCCGACGCCGAGCGTCGGAGGCCCGAGGTACGCGAGGTGAAGATCGGAGCTGTACGGACGTTCCGAGAATTGCGTCGACGCACTCGGCAATCCTTCTTCGGGACGCATCAGATATCCCGTGATCTCCGAGCCCGTGCCGCGCAGCGGCGGCAGCAGAGCGGCGCGTTGCGCGGTGCCTTCGGCTGGTGCGGGAGGTGCGGCGACCGCGGTCCCCTGCGCATTCGCGGCGAGCGAGTAGATGTTGTAGTTGTCGTCCTCGAAGAGCGAGAACGCGATGTCGCCGCTGCGTTGTGCAACCGCGAGCGCCGGAGACATGTCCGTGATGCCCGCGATGCCCGTATCGACTGCCGTCACGCGGGAGAGCTGTCCATCCGCAAGGGTGATGCGATAGATGTCCGGAATGCCTTCCGGGTTGGCGATGAAGTAAATCGAATTGCCGTCCGGCGCGAACTGCGGATTGATGTGCAGCGTTCCGCGGAACGCGTCGATGAGCCGGATCTGGCCCGTGGCGACGTCGATGGTCGCGAGACGCTGATCGGTGAAGAGCAGTTGCTCGACGACGGTGCCCGCGCCGCGATCGGTGACGAACGCGATCGTCTTTCCATCGGGCGACCACGCCGGCTGCAGGTCAGCGTACTTGTCGCTCGTCAGACGGCGCACTTCATTCGTTTCGATGTTGTAGAGGAAGAGGTCGGAGACGCCGGTGGTCTGTCCGGAGAGCGCGATGGTCTTTCCATCCGGCGACCACGCGACGTTGTTGATCGATTCGAGTCCCGGCACTTTGCGATGTTCGATCGCGCGCGATTCGACATCGACGAACGAGAGGTAGTTGTCGCCCTTCGCGAACGTGATGAACGCGAGACGCCGGCCGTCCGGCGACCACGAGCCCGCGGACTCGATGAAGCGCAGCGACTCGATGTGCGAGTCACGCTCCGAGGAGACGAGGCGGCGAATGACTTTGCCCGTCTTCGCATCAGCGAGGAAGAGATCGATCGAGAACAACTCGCGCGCGGAGAGGAACGCGATGTAGCGGCCATCGGGACTCAGGGCAGGACCGACGTTCAACTCGCTGCTGCCGCGGCGGCGCGGGCGTTTCTTGCGCTGCTCACCTTCGGCGACGGGCGGAGGCGGCGGCTCAGGCTTGCGGCCGATCAGCGGATTGCCGAGATCCATCGTGCGCGCATTCGTGATCGGCGTGTAGAGCTCGCGCGACGATTCCGCCCAGTCCGCGAAGAGTTGTTTGTGCGAGATGCCGAGCGAGCGCTCGACGCCTTCTTCGACGCCGACGGAGCCGGATGCGAGGAAGTAGCGCACGACCGCTTCATCACCGAATCGCGCGCCGATGTACGCCATCAACGCCTGTCCGTAGCGATACGGGAAGTAACGCGGATCGCGCGAGAGATCGCGGAGGTCCGGCATGCGATCGTTCAGCGTGGCGTCGCGAATCCACATCGACGTGAGCGGATCGACGCGGCCTTTCGAGAAGTACTCGGCCATGCCTTCGACGAGCCACAGCGGCATCTGCTCGAGCGCGAAACGGCGGCGCTGCTGATTCGCACTCGCCGCGATGTCGTACTGGAACACGTGCACCATTTCGTGGCCGAGCACGTGATCGTTCTGCGCGTAATCGCCGGTGAGCGGAAGCACGACGCGATTCATGAACGAGTCGGTGAATCCGCCGGTGCCTTCTCCGATCGTGCCGCCGGTGGTGGTGGTCTGATGGAAGTCCGCGGCGTTTGCGTACAGCACGATCGGCTTCTTCTTGAACGAGTGATTGAACACGCGCGAGAGGCGCGCGTACCAGCGCTCGGACATGCGGCCGACGTCATGAACGACATCCGCTTCCTGATCGTAGTAGTAGATGTCGAAATGCTCGGTCTGGAGAACCTTGAAGTCGAACTGCTCCCACTGGACCTTGTTGCGCCCGAAGTACTGCGCCTCGGCGATGGGAGTGAGGAGGGAGATGAGGAGACAGACAGCTACGAACCGAACAGCGACTCGCATAGACACCTCGACCTTTCGATGAACACCGTGGGGCGCTCGGCTGCAAGTTTGCTGCCCCGGCTGTTGCGAGTGCAAGTGGCCGAGCTCGTCATCTGCGGGGGACGCGAGCGTCTTCTCCAGCGGTCGCGCGAGAATTTACTTTCTTAACAGCTTGAACGCGTGGCCCCAGGTGCCGTGTTTTACGCCATAAAGCACCCAGGTCAGGCACATCGGCTCGAGGTATCGCGCGCCTTCGATGCCTCCGATGTCAACGACACCCCATCCGAAGGCTTCACAAATTTGCGACACGATCTTCTTCGCGCCTTCGTCATTTCCGCAGAGGAACATGTCCGGAGGTCCGCCCTCGAAGTGTGGATGGATCATGTGATTGTGGCCGACGGTGTTGAACGCCTTCACCACTTTCGCGGTCGGAATGAGACGTTGAATCTGTTCGCCGAGTGAGTCCTTGCCGCCGACCGATAACGTCGGTGGCGCGCCATTCGTGAAGTCGAGCGGATTCGTGGTGTCGACGACGACTTTGTTCGCGAAGTTTGCGGTGCCCGCGAGCTTGATTGCATCCGCGGTTGCGACACCGAGCGTTGCGAGCACGAGGATGTCGCCGAAGCGCGCGGCCTGCTCGAACGTTCCGGCAGTGATGCGCGAGTCTTCTTTCTCCGCGAATTCGCGCAGCTTTTCAGGATCGCGCGAGCCGATCGTGACGTCGTGGCCGAGGCTGGCGAAACCGGCCGCGAGAACACGCCCGACATCACCCGATCCGAGAACTCCAACACGTACCTTCTGCATACACGGCGAGTGTATTGCTAATCCACTTCGTCATGCGTATCCCATCTCTTCTCGTCGCTCTTTTTCTGACTTCCTCTCTCTTCGCGCAAACGCGAGCTCTGCCAGTCGAGACGAACGATCTCATCGTGCCGCTCGCCGCTTCGTCGCGAATTCTCATTCCTGCTGCCGGTGATGTGGACGGCGCATTCGGCACGCACTTTCGCAGCGACATCGATCTGATCAATCTGCGCAATGCATCGCAGATGGTGCAGTTGCGCTGGCTTCCGCAGGCGAACAGCGGATCGTCGATCGTTCGCACGATCACGCTGCCCGCGCAAAGCGGCGTGTCGTCGGAGAACTTCGTCGGCGAGATCCTGCAGATCTCCGGCCTCGGCTCGATCGACATCCAAGGTGTGACGAGTGAAGGCGGGCCCGACACCGGCGCGTTGCTGTACGCGAGCGCACGCATCTGGACGCCGAATCCAAACGGCGGAACGATGTCGAAGACGTTTCCCGCAATCGCACAACCGACGACGGCGGTGACGACGAAAACGATTTTCGGATTGCGCCGCACGGCGCAGTATCGATTGAACGTCGGCGTCGTGAATCCATCGGTGACGACGCAGCGCTTCCGCATCACGACGTACGTCTTCGCGAATCCGACGGATCAATCGACGTTCGAGATCGAATTGCCCGCGCTGTCAATGCAGCAGGTGAACCTCCCCGGCACGTCGACCGGCAACGTGCAGATCCTGATCGAGAACACGACCGGCGGCGCCGGAAGCTGGCACGCATGGGGCTCTTCGGTGGACAACACCTCGGGCGATGCGTGGTCGCAGATGGCGGTGAGTGGGGGATAGGTTTTGGTAGAGCGGCGGGCTCTTAGCCCGCCGGATAGTTGATTGATTCGGCGGGCTAAG